>JAGLRN010000056.1 GCA_023136265.1 Thermoplasmata archaeon | reverse complement strand
ATTTTTATTAGCACTTCATTATCTTTTGGAACAGGTTTCTCTACATCTTTGAGCTGAAGAACCTCGGGTGGTCCGTATCTCGTACACACAATTGCTTTCGTCTCGCCATCCTCCTTATTCTGGATCTGGACATTTAACCCTTGTTCGAACCTGTCTTTCCAGACTAGGAAGCGATTGCAGATGGATTGAATCCTTTGACTATCAGCCATACCGCAAATACCATTTCCTGCGCGAATATTGGCATAGCCAAGAAGCCGGGATCAGGCCCGAACAACGATACCAAGCCATATAGCAGAATCAATGCGGCTCCAATGATGCCCCAGACCGACAACCATCGAGGAACGAGTCTTGATTGATACAATAGATAATAAAGAGGCAGACCTCCCAAACCTAGGAAGATCATAGTCCCAATCCCAAAGGACCAGTTTTGTAATGCCAGCAATGAAGTACCTAAAGGTTGATAATAGGAAGCATCCAAAGTTCCTGCTACATATTCCTGACTTAATGTCAATAGTGATAGTAGGCTGAGTGAAGCAACAATAATGAGAATGGTCTCAATAAGCCTGAAACCAACATACCCAAGCGCTAGACTTTCATTATCCTTCTTAAGGATTGGAAACATCATAACTCCAATGCCCATAACCGAAACGGCGAGAATTAACCAAAGTATCACTGCTGTTATCACTTGGTTTTCATTTGCAGAAACATCAGTAAGATAACCTGGGTCATCTAGAGTAGATCCTAAGGAAACAATACTCAGTAGAGCCGTAACCGTCGCAGTTATGAATAATACTCCGACAATTATTGCGGTCTTTCTGTATGAATCCATTTTCCCTTCCTCCAAGATTGCTTTAATCCAGTCATTTTGTCTCGTCTATATGAACGTATCGCGTGGGTTCACAGAGCTAGTTGCCCTTATCCAGCGGTATGTAGTAAGTCCCGTCTTGCCTCTGTCTCAAAGGCTCTGAGGAAACGCTTTTCTGAGTGTAGAACACGGCCTCTCAGTAAGGGATCTGGCGAAAAGGGAGCAGCCAATCGAGATTGGGGGCCTGCTCCATTGCAAAGGAGATAAATATCCTGAGACCCATTGGATGATGGGTCAGGGGGGCCTGATATGAGAAAGTTCACAGCAGCAGTCATTTGTTTGGCGGTCGTAAGCTTGGTCGTCGCGGTGCCCGGTTCGTGCGCAGCAAGTCCCGGCGACCCCTACGTCGACGAAGTGGTCGACTTCTGGGGCGGCGTGAGTGGATTCCTGGGAGGATGGGACAAAGGCAACTACAACATCCCGGTCAGTCCTGACGTGGCCTTGGGAGCCCCCGACGGCTGGTTCGTCTCCATAACCCCTGGGGATTGGATAATATTCAAATTCACAGATAACACGATGATCGACGGTCCCGGACCGGACATCGCCATCAGGGAGATCGGCAACAATGCCGGGCAGGAGAAGGTCGAGATCTGGGTGAGCGCAGTCAATGACGGCGTGCAGTTCACTTCCTTGGGCATAATCGCCAGCGCGGGTCCGGAGACGAACCCGACTCTCTATCTCGACCTCGCCGACATCGGCTTCACCGAGCCCGTCGGGTACGTGAAGGTCAGCGATGGCGTGGGTGGGGCCGCACCGGGCTTTGATCTTGATTCTATCACGGCAGTTAACGCAGGAGAGGTCATCGCGGAGGCGGACATCGACTTCGACCCTGACATGTTGAACCTGAAGAGCAAGGGCCGCTGGGCCACCGTCTACATTGAGCTGCCCGATGGATACGACGTCGGGGAGATAGACGCGAGCACGGTCCTCCTCGAGGACGCGATATCGCCCGTTCTCGACCAGAAGTACGGCTTCGTCGCTCACGACGTCTCGTACGTGGTGGACCACGACGGGGACGGCATCATGGAGAGGATGCTCAAGTTCCTGCGCTCGGAGGTCCACGCGATCGTCTCGCCGGGAGTCTACAACTTCAAGGTGAGCGGTGAGCTGGAGGACGGCACGGAGTTCGAAGGGTACAGCGATCCGATCACGGTGATAGATCCTGCTCAGAAGGCGAAGCAGGAGAGACTGACGCACGAGGGACCGGGTTCTGGTTCACACGCTGACCTGGGGATTCCGGCACGAGTCCCGATCTCTCGTGAGGTGTCTTCGGCACGAGCACCCGCTGATCGCACGGACACGGTGGAAGCATCGCAACCGTCGAGCTCGGCTCTCTCGCTTCATCGCTCCCCGCTCGTTCCCGCGGATGAAACGCTTTCGCCAGAACGATTCCAGGACCTCAATCCACCCAGTGATAGGCGACGCGCCGGTGAAGTATCCTGACGACGAGGACCCTCTTGCCCTCCACGGTGAATACCACCCTGTACTCCCCGACGCGAAGGCGGAAGTAGTCCCTCTTGGGCCCCTTGAGCCTCTTGACCGTCGAGCGGGAGGGATCGATATTGCGAAGCGCCCGCTTGATGCGCGCTCTCGTTCCTTTGTCCAGCGCTTCGAGCTGCTTCCTGGCGGTCTGGGAGACGAGAACCTCATACTTCGTCAAGGGGTACGAACTCCTCGGTCTCGACTATCCTGTCCAGTTCCTCGAAGAAGCTCAGCCTGCGGGCGGCCTCCAGCAGGCGCTGTATGAGCCCGTCGTAGGTCTCGTCCTTCCGCCCGAACTTGCGGAGGTCGTCCCGCGTCTCCGTGCTTATGCGTATCGTCGTGGCCCCGCTCATGTTATACCCCGTTATGCAATCATATACTTGTGCATACATATACGTTTGCATACTGGCGGGACTGAAGCCATCATGTCCGACAAAGAAGACGGTTGATCTGCCCATCCCCTCCGCCCTGCATAGTATAGTGATTCCCGCCGGAGAACCACTGGCCATTGTGGACTACGTCAGTGGCGGGACAAACTCATCCGCCCCTGTACCAAGATCAAGCCGACATTGTCCCTTCTGAACACGGCGGTTCGATTCGACAGCATCTCCTCCGTGAGATATGTGACCCTTGATTTCCTTTGATTTCTTCCTGGGTCGCGGTTTGACGCTCTCTGCCTCCTCGGCCTCGAGTCTCTGAAGAATACCTTCGCGCCCCACCTCAGACCAGTCGATGTCAGAGAAGGACTCCATCCTTCTCTTCATCTCGTCGCTCACCTTAACGCGGATGACTTCCATCAGGCATGACAGATACCTGAAGCTAATAAGGATTGCTTCACTGACATATCCTTCTTGAACCTCCCGCTCAAGCCAAAACACATGTCCCTAGCATAATGCTTATATCCACATACGGATATATCTATCCATCCATGAAATACAGCAAATCACCAGGCACCCTGACGCAGGGAGAGGTCCTGGACGCCGCGAAAGCCTTCTTTAGGAGCAGAGGTCACAGGCTCGCCCGCAGGGTCCGCATCAGGACGTGGACGCCGGGCATGATCCTGCTCAAGAAGAAGGAGCTCGCCATAGTGGAGGCGAAGGGCTCGCACGGCGACGTCCGCAAGGCGCTGGCACAGGTCGGGGTATACGCCACGGACGCGACTTACGCCTACCTGGCCGTCCCGGAGGGCAGCCTCACCGCGGAACTCGAGTCCGCCGCCCGGGCGCTGGGAATAGGTCTCGTCTCCGTCGGCGAGGAAGTCCGGATCGCCGTCCGCCCGAGGAAGGGCTCCCCGAGGGAATCGCTGCTTAGGCGGGTGTCAGGGTCCGCGAGGGAGAAGCCAGAGCCGCCTGCTCCCCGCCGCCTGCCGTACGACAGGGTCCTGAGGCACAAGGGCGTCCTGGACGTCCTCTTCTCCGTTCCAGGCGGGAGGTTCACGATCCGCGAGCTCTCCCTCGAGGCGGGAACGTCCTACGCGACCACGTGGCGCATCGTGCGCGACCTCGTGTCCATGGGGGCTCTGACGTCCGAGAGGGTGGGCCCGAGCACGGTGATCTCGACGAACGAGGGCTCGCCAGTCATCAAGGACCTGACGCGCCTGGCGTCCCTGGAGCTGTCCCCGTACCGCAGGGTGGCGGAGCGCTTCGCGGAGCTCGCCCGCGAGATTCCGGAGGTGCGGAAGGTCATCCTCTTCGGGAGCGTCGCCGAGGGCAGGGCGACGGCGGGCAGCGACACCGATGTCGCGGTCGTGCTCGACCGCAGGTCCGAGCGAACGATGGACAAGGTTTACGAGATCGCCTCCGAGCTGCAGGACGAGACGGGCGTCAAGGTGGTCCCGATAGCCGTGGTGGAGAAGGACTTCGAATCGAAGAAGAGGCTCATCCGCGATCTCAAGAGGGGGGATGTTTTGTTTGAGAGAACTTGACGAGGCGGAGGCGTGGCTTGCGGCGGCGAAGGGCACCATCGCCGGAGACACGGGCGGGAGGGCGCGCTACACCACCGCGGTCGCGATGACCATCCACGCCATGATCAGGGCGAACGATGCGCTCACGGTCCGCTATCTCGGTCGCCGCTCGACCCGGCACGAGGACGCGGGCAGGATGTTCGGGGAGCTCCTCAGGCGGAACAAGATCCCCGCCGAGTACGCTGGGCTGCGCAATGTTCTGATGAGGGCCGTCTCGGAGAAGTCGGAGTACGACTACAAGGGCACCGAGGTCGGCAGCCGTGTGGCGAAGCGGTGGGTGCGTGAGGCGCGGAGGTTCATCGACGCGGTGAAGGAGATGCTCGGCTGAGCCGCGGTGGTCTATGACGGCCGAGCCTCGAAGACGCCCGCCAGGTCCCTCACGTCCACCGTCTCCCCGCCGAACTCGCTGAGGCCGCTGTGCGGTGCCAGCATGACCGCCTGACCGCACTCCAACGACTCCTTCTCCTTCTTCGGGGCCTTCGCTCATGTCGACCAGTGCTGCCCTTCGCGCCATTTTCACGAACGATACTCCTGATTCATGAGCATCTAGCGCATAGGAGTTCCTACGCCACGCTTTAATATTCATTTGAAAATGAAGCGTCGAGAATAGGGAAGGTGGAGGAAATGAAGAAGATAGTAGCAGTATTCGTGTGCCTGCTGTTCCTGGCATCCGCGCTGGGAGCATCAGCAGTTGTGCTTGCGGGGAAACCGGACAAGTGCGAACCCTGGCCCGAGTGCAGAGGCGGAGGCGGGGACCCGCCGCCGGAAGGAGCGGTGTACTTCTGGCAGTATGGTGGCGAAGGCAAAGAGATGTGGACCATGAAGGCAGATGGCTCGGAGAAGACCAAGCTGGGCATCTACCCCGGGATTGACGGATGGGAGGATTTCGGTGCTCTCAGCCGGCTCGAGCATGGAGGTCACCATTGGTTCCTCCGATTCGAGGTTGTCGGGGGCAGTTATCCCAGCGGACAATGGATTCGTGAGTTATTCGCTGTCCGAGATGACGGTGCAGTGGAGGTACAGCTCACGGACGATCCCACTCTCGAGACCTTCGATCTCGGTCGTGCTCTGGACTGGGGAATCGATGACAATACGGTGACGTGGAGCGCCAAGAGATGGGGCGATGACCCGATCATGCCCGAGGAGTTCGGCATCTTCAGCGCTGGAATCTCCTTTGACGCCAATGGGGACGTCGTCGGACCCAGTGGGGAACCTACCCTCATCTGGGACACGGGCTACCACTATTACCCGCCCAGGGACTATTACATCCCCAACGTAAAGCGCTTCGATTGGTCACCGGACGGAACCCAGATTGTCGTGGCGAAATGGCAGCATGACGGATGGAACTATAAGATGTTCATAGTGGACCTGGCTACTCAGACCGAGACCGATCTCGGAACCAGCGGATACAAGGTTAGCTGGTCACCAGACGGGAGCAAGATTGCATTCATTCAATCATTCGACCTTCGAACCATCAATCCAGATGGAACGAACGAGCAGATCCTCGTCGAGCCCATTTACAGAGGAAGGGACAGGTATGTCAACAATGAGCGGATAGACTGGTCCCCTGACAGCAACCATCTGACTTATTCATGGATAGTCTGGATCAGAGATAGACCACCGCTTGATATCGATAATTTCGTCTATCGCGTGGATGTGAACAGCGGCGACAAGACCTGCATGACGGACGACCTTGACGACGCCTTTTCCCATTCCTGGCGATAGGACGCAGGCGGATCAAAAGCATCCGGGCGGCCCTGTCTGTGGAGGGACAGGCGAAACGCTCACGGGCAGCGTGAGCTAGCACCCGTGCTCCCACGCCTCGTCGCCGAACTCGCTGAGCCTGCAGTAGTATGTCAGGATGACGCCATCGCACTCGTCGACGAAACACTCGTAGAGCGTCCGCGCCGCCCGCCGCCTCTTCCCCTTAGGCGTGCTTCGCCGGATCCGATCCGACCCAGCGCTTGCCCGCGACCAGATGGAAGCTCTCCTCGAACCCCTCCAGGTGACCGTGGACGCTCGACTCGTCTCCCTCCCGGAGCGCCTTGTGGAACTCGCCCGTGTCGAGGTCCTCGAACGCGGCTGTGAGCTTCTCCAGTACCGGCTTGGAGAGGAACCAGGACGAGACGACGGCCAGGCGCAGCTCCTTGCCGTGGATCAGCGTCACCTTGAACTTGTCGAAGTCCAGCCTGTGCGCCTCCTCGATCCCCTCTTCCGCCGTCCTTTGGACGATGAACTCGAGCGGGACCGTCGCCTTGCCGGTCAGTTGAATCTCCCTGACCAGGGAACCGTCCTCTCTGACCAGGTATCCGGCGTGGATCTCGTCCCTGTGCGCGATGTAGGCGGCCCACAGCAGAACGGCCACGAGCGCGGCCACCATGATGAGCCAGAGAAGGAACCAGTCCGTTTCCGAGCGGACGACAACGACCACGAATCCCACTGACGAATCGAGACCGTCGCCGACCGTGACGGTTATCGTCTCCCGCTTGACGTCCTTGGGATACTTCAGCGTGATGTTGAAGCCCGAGACCTCGGCGTACTCGCTGTTCACGGAGATGTTGAGGTCACCCATCGGCGAGTCGACATCGGAGATGTAGGCGGACAGGTCGATGGTGCGGCTCCGCCCCGCCCAGACCTCAATCTCGGGGATCGGCCCTATGACAGGTGCGTCGTTCACGGGGATGACCTGGACGATGATTATCTGCTCGACCAGAGCCCCTGTCGGATCCGTCGCCCTCACTGTGATGAGCTCGAAGCCGAACCAGTCACGTTCCGCCCACATGTCGACCGTGCGGTTCGGGTTTATGCGGACCCTCACGGACCTGTTGCCCGAGGAGTAGTAGAGGTTGTCCCCGTCGACGTCGAGGAAGTAGAAGTCCAGGTTCGTGAAGAAGACGTTCAGGCTCGTCTCGTCCTCGTTGAAGGAGACGTCCGGGAGCGGCCTCAGCTTCTCGGGCGGGTAGTCCGTGGAAATGGTCACGTTGACCACGTCGAAGCCCGTCCCGATGCCGTCCGTGACCCATATCGTGACTTGCGCGGTCTCGTTGAGCATCGACTGCGGGTAGTTCATCACCAGTCCGAGATTGTTGATCGGGCTTATCCAGATGTGCGCGCCGTCGGACGTGAACACCGTGAGCTCCTCGGTGGTGTTGTCCACATCCTCGATGTAGGGCGTCAGGTCGAAGTTGTAGGAGTGATCGTAATGGACGATGATGTCGGGAACGCCGGATATCGTCGGCGGCTCGTTCACCGGCGGTGGTCCTTCAGGTGTCGAGAGACCCACGACCTCGTCCATGGAGGACAGTCCGACCTCGTCCCAGGCCTGCGCCATCAGGACGGCTCCAGAGAGCTCAAGCCCGCCAAGGTCCCAGACGGTGGTCCCGTCCGGCGGCGTCTCAGTCGTGATCGTGTGAAGCTGACCGTCGTTGAACCTGAGCTCGACCGTCACCGCATCAGCATCCACGGCGTAAGTGATCGTCACGTTGCCCTCCACGACGGAGTGGTCAGCAGGCTGCAGTATCTCGATCGAGGGTGGCGTGCAATCGATCTCCACCCCCGAGACCGCATCCTCCGCGCTGACGTTGAACAGGTCAGTGGCAATCGCCTTGAGCGTCACGACCTGGTCCCCGACGGAGCAGCTGTCCCAGGAGAAGAGGCCGTCAACGTCGGAATCGAAGCCCAGGAAGTTCCAGGACGTGCCGTTGTGGTACTCGAAGGAAACGTTCACGACGGTCGGGCCGACGGAGTAGAACGTGTCGTACGCTCCCGTGATGTGCTCGTCTTGAACCGGGCTCGTGATGCTCACAGAGGGCAGGGACCACATTGACCGATACCAATTCAGGGCGTTAACTGGATTGTGGAAGTTGATGCTTGACCCGCCAGCGCCGATGGTTGCGTCCATATCCTTGCCTGCGGGGACTATCCCGGAGGTGTCAGCATCATGCAGGTAGAGGAGTCCCGTGGGGTTGGTGGGGACCTCCAAGCTGGTAGGTTGACCGACGGAGTCGTACGCCAGGACGAACCGCTCATCGTCGCCCGCTCCGACAACGTCGATCTCGAGCCGCAGGTATCGGGGATCGATGTCCGTGAAGTTCTGCACCGCACCTGTCCCGATCGCCAGCGCGAAGGGGTTCGGCGTCCCGCTATCAATGGCCACAACCGGGGAGGCGACTATCAGCTGCGGATCGGACCCATTGGGCATGACGTGGTGCACGCTGACTGTGATTTGCACGTTCGCGCCGGTCTCTTCAGACCCGAGCGTGATTGTGGGGTTCTCCCCGCCAAGCTCCACGACGAACCAGCCGATGTCGGCCTCGTCCGCCGTGTTGTCCCTTTCCATCGTGATGTTGGTGGCGGACAGCGCCATCGTGACGGACCCGACGCCAGGGACGTCATCACCAGCGTACGGTGAGCGCCCCATGCTCTGACCGGTCGTGGGCTGCACGGAGGCAAAGGCGACCGAGCGGTTCGTGTCGATGGCGGTGCCAAGAGGCACGATCTTCGTGTCCACGCCCAGCCCGAAGTTCTCGGTCCCAGACAGCACCCTGCTGCCGTCGTTCAGCTCCACGGCCTGCCACGAGATCTCTGTGATGTTGTCCTGCCATCCGGAGATGCTCCTGTCGATCATGATCGTCGTGGAGTTGACCAACTGCGCCCGCAGCATCCTGGCGCCCACGTCCGGTCCGATCCCTTCCGTTATGAAGCTGGCAAGCACGAAGGTCCTGTTCACGTCCACGGGCGTGCTCAAGGTCGCGTTGATGGAGGTCGTCGTGTCAATCATCGTGAAGACCGAGCCCTTCTGGACCATGGCATCCCCGGGACTGGTGAACTCCACCACCTGCCACCAGATCGCGTGTCCGGCGTTGGCACCATAGACCCTGAACTGGAGATTGCTCGCGTTGGTCAGCTCTCCGATGACGGGATCGTCCGAGCTCCAATTGACGTCGGCGCTCAAAGGCGTCTTGGACCATATCACGAAAGCCTGACTGACGTTCGCAAGGGGATTGATGGTGACGTCCATCACGGTCGACGCCTGAGAGGGGATCTGCCCTCTCTGCACCTGCACACCTGAAAGATACTCGACCACGTACCACTGAATCGTGATGGGTACTGGTACCGCCTCGTTCGTCACCCTCACGAACTCGAGTGTCATGGGCGCGGCAATCCTGCCCCTGATCTCGGAGCCGACGGGACGCCCGCCGTCGTGGCGAGCGTTGAACATGAGGAATGTCTTGGTCATGTCGACCGCTGATATGGGGACCATCACAACGCCGTTGGACGAGCTGACCGACGTGCCGCTCTGCAGAGACCTCACCCCCGCGCCAGAGCTCGCGTTCGTCGGAGGGGTGCTCGCTGAGGTGTTCCCGTAGTAGAGGTAGTAGTCCTTGTCGGACGAAGAGGCCGTGATGTCCCTGTGAAGTGCAAACCAGATTCTCGTGGAAGTGTCGTTCCACGCCGAGCCCGGGTCAAGAATCCTGTCGAGCTCGACCCATGCTGCGCCGTCCCAATAAACCACCCGCATGTCGTCGCCGTCCGTCTGGGACTTGCCAGCAGACACTAGTGCGGCGTGGTCGAGAGCGGTCGACACCGCGAATCCCGCGGGAAGGTCGGACAGGCCTGCCGTGACGGTCATGCTCTGCCTGAACTGACATTGGGTCCCGTTCCACCAGGACCTGGGGAGCTCGCTGAAATGCATGTGAAGGACGTAGGGTCCGGCATCGATGTTCACGTCGGCGGTGCCCGTATCCAGAGAAGGAGCCAGCGAAAGGAGCATCAGTGCTGCGATCGCAACTGCGGGAACTCCCCTGACCCACGAACGCCGGGCGCCGGCCTTGCCGCGCGACATCATTCCGACCCTCCCTCCCGATCGATGTTGCCATCCGCCTCGTCGAGGTCCAGCGCCTTCTCTATCTCATAGGGACCTTCTGCGCCGTCCTCGGCCTCGATGTCGTGTGTGGGGTCGAACTCCCCCAGATGCTTTCTGAGGATCCGTTCGACTCCCGCGAATCCCGCCAGGAATCCGCTCCAGTCCTTCAGTTCGCCGGCATACGTGCTCTCGATCTCGTCCAAGGCTTCCTTCAGAGGCTGCATGTTCCTTTTCGTCTCATGCCCGCTGTAGACGACGGCAAGGTACACCTGTTCGCCCTTCTCGATCAGTATCTTCTGGTCCCCGAAGTCGATCCTCCTCACGGGTGCGTCCTCTATCTCTCGGAACGAGTCCCGTATGAACTCCTGGATCACGGTGAACATGCTCGAGAAGATGTCCTCGTCGACGTAGGTCTCCTTCTCCATCACCGAATGGCTGATGAGGGTGCCGCTCCTGTGTATGAGGAACGTCTCGTCGATTTGAATCCTGGCGAAGAACCATCTCGAGAATATCGCGAGCATCAGGCCCGCAAGGATGATCGTGATTATGGACCACGGCCAGTATATCTGGTCCCAGATGGAGGGCGGGGGCGGACCGACGATGCTCACGCGGATGGTGGCGTACTCTGTGTACACACCGTCACTCACCTCAAGGCGAACGTAGTCTGTTCCTTCGTCCGAATAGGCGAACAGGAGCATGTAGCCGGCGATGGAGGGCGTCCCCGCGTGGTTGCCCGACACGAGGATCGTCAGCTCCGAGAAGCTGTTGTCGACGTCGGTGACGTATTCCGTCAGGTCCAGAGTGTAGGTCTGGCCTTTCATCAGGACCAGGTCAGCGATGGGCAGTATCTTCGGCGCGTCGTTGACTGGCAGAACGTCCACCTGTATCGTCTGTTCCGTTATCCCGCCGAACGTATCGGTTGCTCGGAAGGTCACGTACTCCACGCCGAACCAGTCGTCAACGGAATCGAAGTCGACGACGAGAGTTGAGTTGTCGATGGACACGAGAACGTTCGAAGAGAGGCTGGTGTATGTGAGCTCATCTCCGTCCGGATCGAGGAAGTGATCGCCTATCATGAACGCGTTCGAGAGTCCCATGTCCTCGAAGAAGATGATGTCAGGGAGGGGAGAGGCGACCTCTGGCGACCAGTTGTCGAGCACGGTGATGTTGATGTCCTGGAACGCTTCCTCCAGGCCGTCGCTCACGGTGATCCGGACCGCGAAGATCTGCCCGCTAAGGCCCACTGGATAGTAGATGTACATGACGGTCGTCTGACCGCCGTAGAAGAATATGTGAGAGGAATCGTTGGTAGTAATCAAGAGATCGGACGTGTCGTTGTCCACGTCGTGGACGTAGGGCATCAGGTCGAACGTGTAGTTAATCAAGGGGCTGGCGACGTCATCGTAGTGGACCACTAGGTCCGGGACGCCCGAGATCGTCGGCGGGTCGTTGACGGGGAGGACGGTCACAAGGACGATGTCCTCCGCCCTCGCGTTCTCGGGGTCAATCGCCCTGAATGTCACCGTCTCCTGTCCGGACCAGTCCATGGGAGCTATGAAGTCCACCGTGTGGTCCTCGTTGATCGTGATGTCGACGTGGATGTTCCCGGTCGTGTAGAAGAGGCTGTCCGCGTCGGGGTCATCGAAGTAGTCGTCGAGGTCGAAGTAGTTGATCACCTCCTCGCCCTCGTAAAGGGTGATGTCCGGCAGCTGCGTCGTCAGTACCGGCACGTAATCCTCCGATATCGTAATCGCCAGGATCGTGAACATCTCCCCCCCGTCCTCGTCGTGGACCGCTATTCTTGGATACTGAGGGGGGAGGTTGAGGTATTCTTCCGGATAGGTGAACGTCCCCCACAGTCCATTGAAGGAGATATGGTCGGGGTCGGTGCTGGTCAATGTGAGACTCTCCTTCGGAGTCTCCACGTCCGAAACGTAGTCGTAGAAGTAGTAGGTGTAGGGGACGTCGTGGTGCACCGTGAAGGGGGTAATGCTCTCGATGGTGGGCCTGTCGTTCACGGATGTTATGTTGACGTAGAGGGTCTGTCCGTCTGTATGGCCGTCCTTGTCCCTCAGCCATATCGTGAGCTCATCGCTTCCGTACGCGTTGAGGACGGTCGTGAGTGTTATCAAGTGGTTCCCGATGATGTTGTCCCCGCTGATTGTCGTCAACGAGGAGTCATGGTCCGTGAAGAACCACGTGAGGTCGGAGAGAGGGTCCTGAGGATCGCTCGCGAACGCGGAGAGATCGAAGCTCCAGCTGCCGTAGTCCTCGGGCTTGACCTGATCGGGTATCGTCCCCTGTATCGCTGGATTGACGTTAGTCACGACGACGGACACGTTCGCGGTGCCAGTGATGTTGTTCTGGAGGATGGCGGTGATCCTAATCCAACCGTCGAGCAACGATGTGTCCTGTGCCCTGAGCGTGGCGTTCTGGATCAGTGAATACACTACGGTGCCCGCGTTGGTATCCCAGACCGAATCCACTATCGCCACTATGTTCCCGTCTGCATCGTATCCCGAGGCAGTGAAGTCCTGGTCTTCCCGATGCTCCACAACGACAAGACTTGGCAGCACCTGGATCGTGTCCAAGACGCCCGCTACTACAGTCATCCAGTCCGTCGTGTTCACGTGCCCGAGACCGTCATCGATGGAGACCGTCCCTGTTCCGACCGTCGTTGCCTCGAACAGAGATGTTTCAGAAGGTCCTGCGGGGATTGTCCCGATGCCTCCGTTGACCGCCCATGTGACGTTAGCGGGGCCGATCATGTTCCCGTCGGCATCGTACTCGTGTGCTGCGAAGTTCACGCTTTCATCCGCCGTCAGCGTTCCAGGGCTCCATGGTTCAATGCCGACGCGGGATCTTGAGCCCGCGACAACTTGTATCGTGTTCGTCGTGTTCATGTGTCCCAGTCCGTCATCCGCTGTGATCGTGCCGATGCCCGGTTGGGTCGGATCGAAGACCGCGGAGGAGTTGGGACCTGGAGTTATCGTTCCTATGCCTCCCGCCACGGTCCAATTTGCGAGAACGGGTCCCACGAGATTGCCTTCGGAATCGTATGCGCTCACGTTGAGGAACAGCATGTCGTCGGTGGTGAGGGTGCCCGGATCCCACGGGCCTATCCCTATTCTGGATGCCACTCCCGGGAGGACGTTGACGACCGTGTAGTTGGATATCGTGTCGTCCGAGTTGTTGCAGTACACGTCCCAGGTTCCCGCGGTCCCTGGATCGTAGACGCCGTTGGCGTCCACGGTACCGGTTGGGTCCGTCGTAGACCAGTACTGGGCGAATGTCACCACATTGTGGAAAGCGTCATGCCCAGTAGCATCGAGGTCGATGACATCGTCGGCAGTGCCGGTCCACGTTGCGAGAGACATGTGGATGTGGTCCAGGCTTCCGTAGAAGGCATAAGTAATCGTCATGTTGAAGAGCGTCGGCGTAGATGAGGTATCCGTGGTCGTGAGGTTGGCCATGAACCTGATCGACGGCGAGAGGACGGACTGCAGACTCTCCCCAGTGTTGACAGGGGTCCAGGACATGCCGGAATCGGTGGAATAGGAGAATGTCACGTTGGAGTCGAGCGGCCCGTTGTGGAGTGCGTCGAAGTCCTCCCAGCCAATCCAACTGGCGGGAGCGAAGTCCTCGGTCTCCAGAATCCCCTCGGATGAGTACTTCCAGTAGTCAATCCTGACTTCCTCCAGGACAGGCGTCTTGGTCGTGTTGTACGTCTCCATCTCGACCTTGTACTGCAGGCACCTGTCGGATGGCGAAGTGATCTGAGAACCGAGGGGCGACATGTAGGCGGGAGACCAGCTGCTCCAGCTCCCGGCGCAATCACCTGAACGAGTGTGCAACGACAGGTTCGTCTGGCTGGGCTGACTGGAGTTCCAGCTGATGTTCCCCCAGTTGACTTGGGACTGCCCGTCCATCACTCTCGAGACGAACGAGCCGTTGGCGTATCCTCCCTCTGTCGTCACGTAGTCGACCCTGAGCCTTGGACGCCTGCCAGGTGAACCCCATTCCTTGCTGTTGAATACCTTCCTGCTCTCCAAGTAAGGCTGGTCCTCCGCCATGAGGATTGCACCGTAGTTCGTCCTCGTGCCTGTCATCCAGTCATCTGCAAGCGCTGTGATGTCCCACAGATGATTGATCGTCTGGTTCGTTACGTCGGTCAAGACGAATTCGGCTGTGGCATTGAATTCACCGCCTGGCGTGACCCAGTTGGTGACTCCGTCCCGACTAACCCATGTGACACCGTCTCCGGTTGGATTTCCATCGCCCGCTCCCTCAACCCATGAAGCGGTCACCTGGTGCGCCGAGACGTTAATGGGATTGGCGCTGGCCGCCCATTCGAGGTTTAACCGTATTTCCGCGTGAGTAATCAGGTTGAGAGCCCCGATTGCGCTAAGGTCAAACTGAATGAGAACCCTCTCTGGCTCAGAGGATTCCACATTCAACTCCACGGAGGCCCCGTAGTTCTTGTTGCCTGCGCCTGCGGCGGTGATGTAAGCGTCCTTTCCATTTCCATAGTCGACCCCGATATCGAAGGATCCGGGCGTGCCAGCGGCAGTCGTGTCGCTCAACGTGATATTCCCGGGAACAGATACTAGATCCACGTTCAAGAATATCGTCCCTTGCTGGAAGTCCGCCTGGCTGCTGTCGATGAACTGGAACGGCACGACCTGGAGCGTGACGTTGCCGGCGCCGAAGCTCAGGTTCTGGGATGTGTAGTTGGCGGGATTCTGAAAGGTCCATGTGGCCGTCGCTGTCCCGTCACCATTGTCCTGCAGCGTGGGGTCCGCCGAAGAGTCGTGAACGAGGGCGAAGAGGTTCGACAGCAGGAGAAGGAGGATAATGCAGGATAGCTGGACACGGCTACCGCTCGCTGAACGGTCCCTGCGCTCACTGTGCGGCTTCTTCACGGATTGCCTCCGCTAGCTGGGAATCCCAGCCAGTATCATTCTCAAAGATTCTCGGACTTCGTTAAATACGTGAGTCCCTGAGTATCGGGACTGAGAATGACCTTTGATAACAAGCAGACTCCGAATGCCCCCGTCTCTAAAGATTCTTATACCATCGAACTGTTCTCGAGACGATGCCAGTCATCACGCTGGATTACGGTGATCTCATCTCGCTCATCGGCCAGGATGTCCCGATGGACGAGCTTCTGGAGAGAATCCCGATGCTCGGAGCCTCCCTGGAGGGGGTAGAGGGCAATGAGATGAGCGTGGAGTTCTTCCCGAACAGGCCTGACCTCTACTCGGTAGAGGGAGTCGCCAGAGCCCTCAGGGGGTTTCTGAGCTTCGAGAAGGGGCTCGCCCAGTATCCGACCGAGGACTCGGGGATCGACTTCATAGTCGACAAGAGCGTGATGGACGTCCGCCCGTACGCTGTCGGAGGCGTCGTGAAGGGCGTCGAGATGACGGACGAGCTCGTGAAGTCCCTGATGGACATGCAGGAGAAGCTTCACCTCACGCTAGGCAGGAAGAGGAGAAAGGTCTCGGTCGGCGTTCACGACATGGACAACGTGGCCCCGCCCTTCACATACATGGGCGTCCCGCCGGAGGAGAGGACGTTCTTCCCGCTCCAGGGCACGCGGGAGATGAACATGGCCGAGATCCTGCGCGAGCATCCGAAGGGCGTCGACTACGCGTACATCCTCGAAGGAAAGGACAGGTTCCCGCTCATAGTCGACAAGAACGACGAGGTGCTCTCCTTCCCGCCGATCATAAACGGGATCGCCACGACGGTGACGGAGGAGACCACGAACCTCTTTCTCGACGTCACGGGCCTGGACTACGAGGCAGTCCACACGACGCTCGTCATCGTGGCCACCGCCTTGGCCGAAAGGGGCGGGAAGCTTCAGACGGTCAACCTTCACACACCGGAGGGCGACAGGACCACACCTGACCTGACTCCGAAGACGAGGGTCCTGAACAGGGTTTACGCGAACAAGCTCATAGGGGTCGACCTCAGCCCGGAAGAGACGGTCGACTGCCTCGAAAGGATGAGGTTCGCCTGCAATGTCACGGGCGAGGACATAGAGGTCCAGATACCCGCCTACAGGAACGACATCCTCCACCCCGCGGACCTCGTGGAGGACGTGGCCATTGCGTACGGATACGAGAGGATAGAGCCGCAGACGCCCAGGGCGACGACGACGGGGAGACTGATAGAGTTCAACGAGGCCTGCAATTCACTGCGCAACCTGATGATAGGATACGGCTACACGGAGGCGAGCACGCTCAGCCTGGTCGGCGCCGATACCCAAGAGGAAGGCGTCGAATACGTGAAGCTGATGCATCCCATAACGACGGAGCAGTCGTCCCTGAGGACGTCCCTCCTCCCCTCCCTGATGGCTCTCCTGCGGGTGAACAGGCACCACGAGCTCCCGCAGAGGTTCTTCGAGGCGGGGGACGTCGTGATAGAAGCCAAGAACGTGAGGAAACTGGCGGGCGTGTCGATCCACGCGAAAGCGGGCTTCACAGAGGTGAAATCCCTCGTCCAGAGCCTTCTTCGCGATTTGGGAGAGGAGATGAAGATCGAGTCGCGAAAGGACGGTCTGTTCATCAGAGGCCGGGCAGCGTCTGTTGTCAAAGGAGGAGAGGAGATCGGCAAGTTCGGAGAGATAGCTCCTGACGTGATCGCAAAGTACGAGCTGAGCTATCCGGTCGTTGGCTTCGAGCTCGACCTTCCTTCACTGTTGGCCGATTGAGGCAAAAGATTCAATTATCATTTGTCATTCCCTGTACTGAGCTGAGGTAGCTAAGCCCGGACCAAGGCGCCGGCCTTGAGAGTCGGTGGTGCACTGCACCGCGGGAGTTCGAATCTCCCCCTCAGCGTACAGAAGCGAGGGTAGCCAAGCCTGGTCAACGGCGCTAGGTTGAGGGCCTAGTCCTGCAGAGGTCCTTGGGTTCGAATCCCAACCCTCGCACTCCTTCTTGGACTCCCTCCAGTAGGCCCGCCAGATTGACGTGCATTTCCTCACGTTTATATATCCCAGCGGCATTGCTTCGAGAGGACTATGGCCACGCTGTCCAGAGTGGTCACAGAAACACCAGGAGATGAGTGAGATGACAGACAAGAAAGGGGACCTCGCCGGTCCCGGCATAGGAGACTACGCCGAGCTGGAGAAAATCCTGCCGAGGGACTACAGTCCACTGCTGACACCAAAGGAGACGCAGAAGGCCGTCTTCGCGATGAAGAGCTACATCGAGGAGGGTCTGTGCAAGGAGCTCAACCTGATGATGGTCTCTGTCCCGCTCATCGTGGACGTCGAGAGCGGTGTGAACGACGACTTGGACCGTGACGGCTCGCGGACCCCGATACAGTTCCACATCTCCAACGACTATGACAAGAACCCGATTGATGCTCAGATAGTGCAGGCGGCGACGAAATGGAAGCGCGTCGCGCTGAAGCAGTTCGACATGCAGGTCGGGGAGGGCATCTGCACGGACATGCACGCGGTGCGGAAGGACTACTTCCTCGACCACGACCACAGCGCCTACGTGGACCAGTGGGATTGGGAGATGGTGATATCCGAGGAGCACCGGAACCTGGCGTTCCTGACGGACATCGTGGAGAATATCTGGAAGGTCCTCAAGGGCGCTGAGATGCACGTCCAGGAGATGTTCCCGCAGCTGGTGACGGACAAGTATCCGAGCCTACCGGACAAGCTCGAGTTCCTGCATGCAGAGGAGATCCTCGAGAGATATCCTGACCTCCCGCGAAAGCAGCGCGAGACGGAGATCCTGCAGGAATACCCCGCCGTGTTCATCTACGGCATCGGCTGGCCACTCGAGGACGGCTATCCGCACGAGATGAGGGCCGCGGACTACGACGACTGGGTCACGGAGACCGTGTCCAAGGACGGGAAACCCATGCACGGGCTGAACGGCGACATACTCGTCTGGAACCCCGTCACCAAGCGGAGACACGAGCTGACGTCCATGGGGATCCGCGTGAACCCGGAGACGCTCAGGAAGCAGCTGGAGATGTCCGGACAGATGGACTTCTTGGAACTGCCGTACCATCAGGGGATACTCAACGGGGAACTCCCGCTGAGCGTTGGCGGCGGGATAGGACAGTCCCGCACGTATATGCTCCTGCTCAAGATGGCGCATCTGGGAGAGGTGAGCGTCACCGTCTGGCCGAAGATACTGAAGGACATGTGCGCGAAGAGGCAGATCTTCGTTCTTGAATGATAGTTCAATTCGTTTCTCGAGCGAGTGTTTCATTAAGCCCTATGCCATTTCCGTGTCTGACACGACGAGCAACACCCGAAGTGCGGTGTCTGTTCACGGGGACAACTCATGAGGGTCGGAGTAGCCACAGGAACCGCAATTCATCTCGGGCTGAGGAAGGGCAAGCTGCCATCCAGACCAACGACGGCTCATCTCCTGACGCCTGGCAAATGCACCTTTGATTGCGCATACTGCACTAAGGCAAGATCCAGCGTCTCGAACCCTGATTTCATGTGCAGGATCACATGGCCCGCTCATTCGGAACGGCACGTGTGGGATGCGCTTGAGGAGACGTCAACAGCCTTCACGAGGATATGCATCCAGGTCGTCAACAGACAAGGTTGCTTTGAAACCGCGAAGAGATGGACCCGAGAGGCCAAGAGCCGGTGCAACCTTCCCGTGAGCGTTGAGGCACGGGTGAACAGACTGAGCGACGTGGCGGAACTCCTGAGAGAGGGCGCCGACTGCGTAGGCCTGCCGCTTGATGTCGCGTCCGAGAGACTGCATCCGGTCCTGAGGGGAGGCCGACTCGATGAGGCTCTGGAGCTGACACTGTCATCCGCAGATTCCTTTCCGGGAAGGATAAGTACGCACATCATTGTGGGTCTGGGAGAGACCGACGAGGAGGTAGTCGATGTCTCCCGGAGAGTGTTGGAGAAGGACATACCGCTCGCCCTGTTCGCTTTCACACCGTGCAAGGGAACCAGGCTGGAGAACAGAGACCCGCCGAGCCTCAAGCGGTTCAGGAGGATTCAGCTGGCAACCCACCTCATCGCAGAGGACAGCAGCATGAGGTTCGAATACGATCGAGGGGGAGGACTGATCCTGCCTTCCATCGAGGAAGACGACCTCATCGGTATGATGGGCAAAGCTCTTCTCACGCGAGGATGCGAGGGGTGCAACAGGCCCTTCTACAACGAGAGACCTGGATGCACGCCGTACAACTACCCAGAGACCCTCACGGAAGAACAGATAGCGGAGGAGATACGGGTGATGCTGAGTTGACGCAGACCCAAGACGGAAGCACGGAGACAGGCAAGCCGATTTGGAGGCTTCTGGAGACCGGTCATGCGGACGCCTTCCACAACATGGCCCTGGACGAGGCCGTCCTGGAGGCGCGAAGGGACGGCAGGGTACGGCCCACGTTGCGCCTGTACGGCTGGAGCCCCCCGGCGGTCTCGATCGGGTACTTCCAGAGGCTCGATGGGGAGGTTCACACTCAGAGATGCGAGGATCTGGGAATCGACGTGGTGAGGCGCATCACCGGCGGGGGGGCGGTCCTCCACGACAAGGAGGTCACCTATTCCGTCATCGCGTCCGAGACGGATGACTCGATTCCTCGAGGCATGCTGGAGTCGTACAAGCTGATATGCGCGGGCATCATCGAGGGGCTCAGGAGCCTTGGAATCGAGGCGGGCCTTTCCGGTAACGACATAGTCGTTGGCTCAGAGAAGGTCTCGGGAAACGCCCAGAACAGGAAATGGGGGGTCATCCTGCAACACGGGTCGATATTCCTCGACGCGGACCACAAGACCATGTTCAGCGTCCTGAATGTCGCAGAGGAGCAAAGGAATAGGGGAAACACGTGCATGCTGAGAGGGAGGATGACCTCCCTGAGGGAACTGAGCGGGAAAGACCTGGAATTCAGGATGGTCTCTAGCCACTTGGCAAAGGGATTCGAGCAGGCCCTCGGGATTGAGTTATCGAGCGAGGAACCCACGAATGGGGAAATGGAGAGGGCGGAGAGCCTAGCCCGCACGAAGTACTCCACACCGGAATGGAACGCGAGAAGATGAGGGATTGATACTGATAGTCGTCTACTTAATCGTGGCGGTGGGGTTCTTCATCCATCCATAACGTGAGACCCGAGGACTCAGCGTGAGCTAGCTCCCGAAGAGGGTCCTCACGAAGCTGATGTCTTCGCCCGTGAGGTTCCTGTACTTCACAGAAAGCAAATCGAACGGGCTGAAGGCCCTCTCCTCGATCAACCTCTTCGCTCTGGGAAGGTCCATCTCGATGTAGATGTCATCAGGAGCGTTGTCTGAATCGACTTCGAATGTGATCTCCCCGGACCTGACGGAAAAGAGGTAACGCGCATCCTCCCTAACGACGAGGTGAACACTCCTCCCCTCGTACCTTTCCAGGGCATCGGCTATGCGGGGGTCCTGACCTTTTCGTCTGTCAAGTTCCTCCAGGGACCGCTTGAAGAGGTCATCGAAGTATGGCATACCGAAGGCTGAATCCAAAGCTCATATTTTCAACTTGCTATCGGAGTCGGCCCTGCGGGCCCAGTCCAGAGCGGGGCATTTGATATACCAGGCGGAGCTTGAGGTCCGTAGCTGGTGATGGCATGTTGGACAAGCACAGTAGGGAACTGGAAGGCTTCTACCACTACTGCCCGGCGGTGGCTATGATCGTGACCGTCAGCAGGGGCCCGGAGAAGGACGCCATGGCGGCAGCCTGGCACTCGCCGATATCGTTCAATCCTCCCCTGTACGGAGTGTCGGTCTCACCGAAGCGGCACACATATCAGATGATAATGGACGCCAAGGAGTTCGGTGTCAACTTCGTGCCCTTTGAGGTCGCCGAGCTCGTCGCACAAGTGGGCGGCTGCAGCGGGAAGGACGTGAACAAGTTCGAGCGGTTCAAGATCGAGGAGATCGACCCGTTGGAGACGTCGACTCCCATCATGAAGGACTCCTACGCGGCATACGAATGCCGGCTCTTTGCCCGCAACACCTACGGAGACCATGAATGGTTCGTCGGAGAGATTGTCGCCACGCACGCGGATTCCTCGGCCTTCGCCGGGGACGGTGTCATCGACGTGCGTAAGGCCGTGCCCGCTCTGTATCTGGGCCTGGACCGCTATCTCAAAATCGAGTCGTCCGAGATCATCGAGCTCGACAGAAGGAAGCTAGCTGACCTGCGCAGATAGAATCCGGCAAAACACTCTTATCTCCCGCTCTCCCGAATAATAGTGAGGGTAAAGGTCATGGAGACGTCTAGCCCAGCGGGATCGGACGAATATGGAGAGGACGTGCTCGAGCTCAAGAGGAAGACTCTCAAGAAGATGGGAGAGCTCGCGAGAAGAGAGCGGAGCTCAAGGCAAGAAAAGGAGAACTGGCCCGGGCAAGGAAGAGGCTCGAGAAGCTGAGTGCGGAACTCGCTGAGAAGGAGAGCGGGCTGAGAGAAAAAGAAGAGCGTCTTGCGCTCTGGGAGAAGGAGCTCGAAGCGATGGGCGAGAAAATGGCCAAGAACAGGGTTCCAGCGTAGTCTCCGGCTCCAAGTTCACCTCCATCCAGAAGAAAGAGAGGGATAATCGGCCGGCGCAAGAAAGGGGGGAGAGCTACGAAGTTATCTTGGGCGCTGTGTCACCATCGAACTAGAACTCGCTCTTGGAGTATTGCGGAGAGGGACCTCTTTCCAGCTTTGTGGCCTTGGATTCGAGTTCTTTCACCCTCATCTTCATCTTTTTCAGAAGCTCTTCCTGCTTGGCAACCTTGACCTTCAGTTTCGCAGACTCTGATCGGAACTTGGCTGCCCTGTGCCGGTCCTTGGCTCTTTTCTTTTCCGCCTTTGCCTGTTTCACAGATTTGGCCATTGTTTCACCACCGCAAATCGGGCGGACGCACCTTCACGCCCATGGGCATAAGGATAGATATCCTAATAATCTCTTTGGTTGAAGTCAGGAGAGGGGGCAGGCCGTTCTTTCACAGGAAATAGTACCATAGAACATTCCCAGGAGAGATACACATCGCTGATAATGATGATACAAGTGATATATAGAAAGGCGGTGAATGATGACGTGCACTTTCAGTGTAAGGTCTAGCTATGCCCAGGAAGAAAAAGAAGAAGTTCACTGAGGACTTCATGAAGAAGTGGAAGGAAACCACGAGCGACGAAGAAGTCACCAAGACCAAGAGGATCCTCAGGAAACAGGAAGAGCTGCTGAAGAAGCATCCGAAGAACGTCAACTTGTGGTTCGCCAGAGGTGAGCTTCTAAGGAGCATAGGCGAGCACGAGAAGGCGCTCAAGTGCTACGATGCTGTGGTGAATCTCGAGCCCGGACACAAGGCAGTCTACAATGCAAGGGCGAGCGCACTCACCGCCCTGGGCAAGAGGGACGAGGCGGTCGAGTCCTACGAGAAGGTGCTCCAGCTCGCCAAGGAGGCGGAAGAAGAGGTTGTAGACGTCGAGCCCGCCATCGAGGATCTCGAAAAGCTCATCGAGGAGGTTGCCCCTCCGGAGGAGCTGGAGGAGGTCGCAGAGGAACCGGGCCCGCCAGAGGAGCTTGGGGAGTACTTCGCTTGCCCGATGTGTGGTGAGCTCCTTGACCCCGAGGAGAGCAGGTGTTCGACCTGCGGTACGGAGTTCCTGGAGGAGGTCGACGAGGAGGAGATCCTGGAGAGACTGGAAGCCCTGGAATCCGAGATCATGGAAGAGGAGGAGGAAGAGGAGCCCTCCGCCGAAGAGCAGGCCTACAGGAAGAAGCTTGAGAAATGGAGAAGAGAGGGTTACAACGTCCTCCCGCTAGAGGAGGTCCTGCAGGCGGAACCACAGCGTTCCAGGACCGCCTTCTTCCAGTTCGAGGAGAACCTGAAGAAGGTCGAGATACTGAAGGAGAGCCTCCAGTCGATGCCGACTGAAGGTTACGAGGAGGACATCGAGAAAATCGAACTGATGCTGCGGTCACCCTACAAGATCTGGGCGATCGAGGCTGAGATGGAGAGCCTCTGGCAGAGGATCGAAGCGGACCAGAGAAGGGAGGTCGCCCCGCCCGAAAGGGAGGTTCCCCCGAAGGTTCCTCCGCGAGAGGGGCTCATAAACGGAAGAAGAAAGGAGGGGCTGATTCCTCCTGGCAGGATAAACGGACTGATTCCTCCTGGCAGGATAAACGGACTGATTCCTCCTGGCAGGATAAACGGACTGATAAACGGCATAGAGAGCGCCAAGACGGGATTGATAAACGGTCTCACGAACGGCGTTGGAATGACGAATGGTCTTGGCTCGCTCAGATTCAGAAGGGAGGAGATGCTCAGCAGGTGGAAACTCCTTCTCCCGATCGTGGTTGCCATGGTGCTCATCGCTTCCTCGTTCTTCGTCTCGGTCGAGAGGGATACGACGGGCAAGATACAGATAGACGGAGGCATTGAGGACTGGAGCGGCATAGCAATCACTGAGAGCCGTCAATCGCCTGCTCTGAACCCGAATGTCGACATAGTCGAGATCGCCGTGTACGATGATTCGGGCTTCCTGACTTTCTACGTTCAAGTGTTGGGCACGATGCTCCAAGGAAACGGGGATGAACTGCAGGACACCATGTTCATCTTCATGGACATGGACGGGAGCGGAGCGACAGGCTACAGAATCGAGGGTCTTGGGGCAGACAGGATGATCGAGGTCTTGGGCTCCGCCAACACCGTTGACCAGGCGGTGATGCATGAATTCGACACCGAGCGGGACAATGACGACTGGAACGGCTGGTTCAAGCCGAGAACGCTCAGGGCGGTGGCGGGTTCGTCGTACCTCGAAGCGGAAGTCGACTGGGACATTCTCTCATTGAACATCGTCCCCATAGACATCCTGTTCGCCTCTCACGGCTACGACGGGTCCCAGGACATCGCTGACTTGGCTGTGTCGAACATAGGTGGCTCACTGGAGGCCATTCAGGAAAGCTACCTCAGCGACAATGTGGTTTCGGGCACAAACGAAGTCCTGCTCAGACTGTCTATGACAGCGCACGGAACGGACGTGCACATCGCTCAGATCACCGCCAAGATGGTGGGGACAGCCTTGCCAGGAGAACTATCGACGGTAAGGCTTCTGGACGAGAATCTCGCCACGATCGACACGGTCAGTCCGTCGAGCATGATGACCTTTGACTTGGATAGGACTGTTCAGGAAGGTTCCTTGGAGACCTTCTATGTCGCGGTTGACACGACGAGCGCGTCAGAGAACACCGTGGGCATGAGGATACTACTGGCCTCGGACATCCGCACGGGGAGCGGTTCTGTCACTCTGAAGATCGAAGACCCCCTGAACGACATCGGGCTGGGCTACCTCGGTTCGGTAAAGACGGGCTACTCGATCGATGGCGCGTTCTCCGATTGGACTGGCACGCCCGATGTGCCGGGGGACTCTGACGGCAATCCGAACATAGATCTGGTGAGCTCCTCATCCGCCAATGAGACTGACAGCCTGTACTTCTTCGTCGAGGTCGACGGGCATATTCTGAAAGGCACAGCCCTACCATATGTGGGTAAGCAGCGGATCGAGCCTTCGCCTTTCGTTGACAGCGATATCGACTCGGTGCCGGACGATGTCGACGGTCCAAACGGCACGAACACGAACAGGTTCGACTTCGACAACGACGGTACACCCGACGCCGCGGAAGGAGGAGATGTGGACAACGACGGCCTCGTGGACTATCCCATGGGTCCGGACCGGTACCTGAACACGACGATCCCGCTGGACTACCTCCCCGAACACAGAGGACGGGTCGTGAGCAAGTACATCGGACCGGTGGAGAAACCTCCGGCTATCGGAGAGGATGTGCTGAGAGCGTACATCGATACTGAACCTGGAGTGGGATATCTCTATGACAGCGAAACAGGGTTCTACGCGGACTTCCTCCTGGAAATCAGCGGGAAGAATGGGGATGCCCTGAAGAGGAGGTTCCTTTCCTTTGGCGGCTCCCATCCGGGCCAGTGGGTCTGGGACCCCGCCGGTACGGTGGAGACCGAGAAGGACGTCAACAAGCTGGAGGCCAGTGTGGATCTGACGGGCATCATTATGGGCCCCACCTTTGACGTTCGATTCGACATCATCGATTGGAGCGGCGGCTACGACAGCACCCGTGGGACAAGATACGCCACGAAAGGGGACTTCGGTGAGTACGATGCAATCTCGAAAGGAGCCTACAATGTCTACTTCACGGAAACGGCCGGGAGAGTGAAACTGGAGGTCGCTGGAAATCACTTCTCTTGGGATCTCCCGACTAGCATCGATGTGGGGAGAGGGGATGAGTTCGTGTCTTTGGGCGTTCTCTCGAGTTCCAGGCTTCTTCTTGGTGAAGAACGAGCGATCTATGGAGACGCTTATGAGGGAATTCAAGCCACAATAGAATATCAGTTCGGCGAGAGGTCTCTCAAGGAGAATCTGATTCTGGATTCTCTTCCCGATATGGACGAGAGTGCGGAATACATCAGACTGGCCTTTGGCGTGGACTACTCAGACAGCCTCCTTCCTTTTGTTGAGGGGAGCCTTGTGGAAGACTATGCAGAAACCAGGAGCGTGGATTTCTACCTTGGCGATCGCAGAGTGATATCGGCTATGCCGCCATATGCGTATGACGCGGCCGGTGAGCTGCTAGACTGCACATACCGCTTCTCTCCATCGCTCAAGACCCTGGAGACAGTATGCGATGCAAACTGGTTCCTGGAGGCTCAGTATCCTGTCTCCATCGATCCCACCTTCAGCCTGACGGATGACAGCATATACGTTACTGACGGGGAAAACCTTGGGAGATCTGTCGCGGTGGGAGACTTCGATGGGGATGGCTACGCTGATGTACTCGCTGGGGCACCAGCAAACAGCTACGACAGCCAGAACTTTAGAGGACTCGCCTACATATACTTCGGACCGTTCACGGCCGATGACGACAGTCCAGATGTGACAATCCTGGGAGCCAATGCGAACGACCGATTCGGAGTCGCTGTCGCGGCGGGGAAGTTAGACGATGACGTGTACTGGGACGCGATTGTAAGTCGATGGGAGATCACGGACCCGGAGGCGTATGCCTACTACGGTATGGACCGTTCTAGTTGGACCTCGGCCTCGCCGATTACCACACCAGATGTGACGTTCGAGACGCAAGGCGGCGGGTTTGGAGATGCGATTGCCGTCTGCAACATAGACAACGGCAACTACGATGATGTCGTGCTGGGAGCGCCTGGACAGGGTGATGGGGGAAGGGCCTACGTCTACCAGAGTCCCTTCTCCACGACGGAGTCGACTGCCGATGATGTTCTCGCGCCGACGAACGACAAGAGCGGAAGATTCGGAGACTCGCTCGCTTGCGGCAAGATTGACGACGACAGCTACTATGACGTAGTAGTCGGTGAGCCCTGGGCTGAACTTAGCGGGGAAGGCACGAAGGACGGAAGAGTGAGCATCTTCAATGGCGTTGACATCGATTTCTCGTCAGGCGATGAGACACCGGACAGTGTTCTTGAGTACCAGTATGATGAAGAGCAGTTTGGCACGGCTGTCGATGTTGGCAAGATCAACTCGGACTCATATGATGATCTCGTCGTCGGAGCCCAATACAACGATGAAGGTGGAACGGACAGGGGGAGGGGCTACGTCTATCCGGCGAGTTCGGGCGGGACTGGAATCAGTGATAGTGCTTCCCCAACCGTGGACATTGCTGGACAGTCCAATGATGATAGATTCGGCTACGCTGTGTTCGCTGGCAACATAATGGGGAGTTCTGTTGGGGATGTTGCGATAGCGGCGCCTTACGCTGACGAGGGCGGCACGTCGAGAGGCGCTGTGTACGTCTTCGAGGACCCTGTCAACGACAACACGGATTATGACGACAAAACAAGTGGAGACCAGGACGGCGAACTTCTGGGCTATTCCCTGGACGGTGGGAAGTTCAGCAATGACGATATCTTGCTGCTGGCAATCGGTTCTCCCTACTGGGACGACGGGACCAACCTGAACGAGGGAAGGGTCGTTGTCGCACTGATCCCTGAGTTCCCATCAGAGATCATGCCCATAGCATTCGTTCTCTTTGTTCCGGTCGCAGTGGCGTACCGCAGAAGAAGAACTACTTGAGCGAGTAGACTTTCTTTCCCAGGCTCTCGAACTTCTCTGCCAGGGAATTGAGTGCGAATCTCAGCGCATCTGCTGCCTTCAAAGAGCCGTCCGTTTCAAAATGGAAGTGTATTTTCGTCGGGTCACCTTCGACAGATACGCATTTCTTCGGGCACTCCTCCACGCAGGTCATGCAGAAATTGCAGTCAAGCGGGGATTTCACCTCGACCTTCTTCTTCTTGACCGAGAACACGTCGCGGGGGCAAACTTCCGCACACACCCCGCAGAAATCGCATTTATCGCCGTCGACTTCGATGACAGGGAAGTACTTGTACCCGACGCCTTGGGCAACCTGCCACTTGGCATGGTCCTTGCCGGTCCCCAGTATGGCAGTCGCATAGACGAGCATCGCCTGTCCGCCGCCAAGCTTGACTATCGGGATCTTCTCATCCACGACCTTGAGCGAGGAATCCCCAACGGGCTCCAGGTCGCCCGAGTATACCGTGCAGGGCCCTTTCTTGTTGAGGGAGTACATGATCGTGCAGTTCGGACACCCTTCACTGGCGCAATCTTTGCACTGGTCTCGGAATGTGAACAGCTCCAAGTCCGTCGGGATGGGAATCAAACCAAGCCTGTGGGCGATCACCTCGTCGAACAGCGGTGTGACACTCTCAGACTCCTCGCCTTCCTCACCGCGAATCGGTCCCAGATGGAACTCGACGTCTTCAATCGCCATCTTCGGAATGTCGGCGACCAGGGTCCTTCTCAGCGCGTTGGCAAAGTTGGGGTCAACGTCCTCAAGAGTCAGCTCTGCGTATCTATCTTCCAGCTTCAGAACATCGACTTTCATTCTACACCCTTCTGCCGCGCCGACCGCCCTTCGATTTCCCTCCGTCGTGAGGGATGGGAGTGACGTCCTCTATCCTTCCGATTCTCAGTCCTGCCCTCGCGAGCGCCCTAATCGCGGACTGTGCGCCAGGGCCAGGTGATGTTGACTTGTTGCCACCAGCCGCTCGGATTCGAACGTGTATGCTATCGATTCCCTTCTCCTTGGCTATGTCAGCGATCCGCTCGGCCGCCCTCATAGCAGCGTACGGGGAAGACTCGTCCTTGGCGGCCTTCACGACCATTCCACCGCTGCACTTCGTGAGCGTCTCCGAGCCTGTCAGATCTGTCAACGTGATTATGATGTTGTTATAAGAAGCGTAGATGTGTGCGACTGCCCATCGAGCCAACGCTACTCCTCCTTCTCCTTGGTGGACCCTTCGGCCTTTTTCGGTTCCTCTTTGGCCACTTCCTTCTCTGGCTCCTTCTTCTCGGGACCCTTGGCCTGCTCAGGCTCCTTCTTCTCCTTGGTGGACTCTTCGGCCTTTTTCGGTTCCTCTTTGGCCACTTCCTGCTCAGGCTCCTTCTT
>JAGLRN010000055.1 GCA_023136265.1 Thermoplasmata archaeon | reverse complement strand
CCTGCTCAGGCTCCTTCTTGGGCTTCTCGGCGGCTATTGGCGCCCGCTCGGTCTTCTCTTCTGGCTTGTCCTCGGGCTCGGCGGGCACTTCCGCATCGACATCGGGTCGCGCAGGATGCATGTCGTGGGCCAAGGGCGAGAACTCGTGATAGCCTATCTTGCCTTCCTCGATCCTCTTCACCGCATACCCCGGAATGGTGACCTTTCTACCATCGATTGCGATATGTCCGTGGACAATGAGCTGTCTGGCATGGTTGGTGGAATAACCGAGCCCCTTCACGTAGGCCATCGTTTGGAGCCTCCTGGAAAGAATCGCCTCGAGGTCAAGAGAAAGAACGTCATCCAAAGTGGCACCTTCCTGAGGGAGCATTCCTTGCCGACCGAGCTTGGCGAGGAGCTCTTCGGTCTCCTTCTCGGCGTGCTCGTCCCCATACCTGCTTTGTGCCTGGAGAACCCTTGAACGATGCCTGAACCTGCGGAGAAGGGACTGTGCCCTCCAAAGCTCCTTCTTGTTCTTGAGCCCGTACTTCTTGACGAGCTCGCGCTCGAACTTGATCCTCTCGCCCTGCCAAGGATGGGAGGGTGCATCATATTTTCTTCTCGGAAACTTCGGGTCTCCCATTCAGAGCTCACTCCTTCTTCTTCTGGCGCATGGCTAGTCTCGCTGCTTTCTTCATCACGCCGACCGTGAGACCTGACCTGCCGTTGGAACGGGTCCTCTGTCCCCTCACCTTCTGCCCCGTCTCATGCCGGATTCCCCTGTAGCACCGGATCTTCCTCATCATATTGATGTCATCCCTCAGACTGATGTCGAGTTCTGGTCCGATTCTGTGGTGGTCCTCTCCAGTCTCGAAATCCTTCCTTCTGTTGAGGAGCCACGAAGGAACGATGTTGGGCAATTCCTTCAGTGTCTTCTCGATCTCCTCAATCTTGTCATCGGGCACATCACCGATGCGGGCCCTTCTGTCCAGCCCCAGCTGATCCACAAGTATCTCCGCCGTCCTGACCCCCACTCCCTTCACTCCGGGAAGAGCCACGACCAAGGGCTTCTCTCCTTGGAGATCGGTGTTCATGATTCGAACGATGTATTTGAATTCGCTATCCTCTTTGTCACCATCAGTCGCCATCAGTCACCCTCTGGCTGCTAGTACGCGTACTTAAGAAAGAGCTATTATTTAAGAGTTGGCGTACACAGAAGACGGATTTCAGGCGGTTTCCAGACGCTCCTCGACCTCGGGGATAAGGTCGTGGTGCTTCCTTTCGAGGGAACCTATGATGACCCTCGCTATCATGAGTTCTTCATTGGAGTTCACGTAGTCCCCGTGAAGAAGATTCTTCTCCGCATTTTCCATGACCTCGTCGAGCTCGTTGGATATCTCAACGCCGAGTTCCCTCAGAATGTTCATCTTTTTCTTGGTCTTCACCAGGTTCTGGCTTACTTTGAGATGGATCGAGCTGATCTTCGTCGCCTTCTTGAGGGCATCTTCTCCGCAGTTAATGGCCCTCTGGAATATGCCTCTCTTGAAGGCCCATCGAGCATCTTCCAGCAGGTCTTGGGACTCCGAGACGCTGAAGCCCGTGTTCTTAGCGGCCTCGACCGCGTTCTCGGCCTTCTCAATCGTCTCCTTCGCCCTTCTCTTCCGGTCGTCGAGGGACCTCACCTCGCCGGAGACCTCGATCGACTTCAGTCTTGCGGACTCGAAGTTCCCGTCAACGAGGGCCTGTCCAGCGGCCTCGTGAAGCTTGACAAGCTCGGACGACCTGATTCCCTTCTCCTTTCCCTCCACGAGCGACTTCTCAGCGGTCTTGTACGCTTCTACGGCATCCTTGTAGCTTCTCTTCAGTGCTTCCACGCGCTTCTCGGCCTCAACGGAGGTGTCATACGCCTCTATCAGCTCCCCCTTCTTGATGCTGTTGTCCGCCTCCTTGAGGGACCTCGTGACTTCCGCGAAGACCTTCTTCCTGAGCGTGTCCTCGTCCACGTAGGCCATGGACTTCATGGTGTCCTCCAGGATCATTTCGGCGACGAAGATCGCGTTGGAGGCTGTCTCGTGCTCCCTCATCTTATCCAGAGCTGCCTTGTATGCTCTCGAAGCGATTCTCTGAGCTCCGCCATAGTTGGGCATAACCAGGTCCTTCTCCTCGATGGTTTCGCCCATCCGCTTCTTGGCCTTCGCGAGAAGAACCTCGAACTCGAAGGTGTTCATGCCGTGCTCTTTCATCTTCTGTATCCGAGCGTAGAGCTGGCCGATGATCCGCCTGGCTCCTTTGTACTTCTTGGCAAGCATCGAAGCGTGCTTCCTCGCCTTGATGATCTCTGTCCTGGCCTCCTCATGCCTACCTTCCTTGAGATGGGTGATCGCCTTCTTCAGAATCTTCGCGGCAGATGCGATGTTGGCCCCAGATTCCTTCATCTCTAGAACGGATATCTTCGCTCGCTGGAGCTCTCTCTGGATCTCCTCTCTCTCCTTCTTCTTGCGGAAGACCTTCATCCCCTCATCCACTTCCGTTCTTCTTGGATTGGGCGTGAGCAAATGCCAAGAACTGCTTGACTGTTAGCGGGCCCTCCTCGCCCATCCACTGTGTACTTGTAATTAATTGGTTTGGGAGTATTTAAACTGTCCTGACATGGCTCCAGTGGGGGGGCGTGTGGTTGCCTTGTCCAGGATGATTCACGATATAAGCTTTATATATGGGCACACCTACTCAGCAAACCCCCGATGGCCCAGTGAAATGGAAGGGAAGGAGGCATCCTTTGAGAGTGCTCCGGCATTTGGAAGAGAGGTTGCAGAAAGGGAAACTGCATATGACCCTCGTAGACCCAGAGAAACAGCCAGCGGAAGTGGCAAGCGATGTGGCAAGCTCGATGGAAGACATGGGCACGGATGCCATCATGGTCGGCGGGTCAACTGGGGTCACGCAGGAGAATCTGGACACCACGGTTAGGGGCATCAAGAGCGTCGTCGAGGTTCCCGTCATACTGTTCCCAGCTAGCGCACAAACAATCAGCGAGCACGCGGATGCCATCTATTTCATGAGCATGCTCAACTCCAGAACCACCAGGCTACTTGTTGGGGAACAAATCCAGGCTTCGAAGACAGTCAAGGACCTCGGGCTTGAGACGATATCGATGGGTTACGTGGTCGTCGAGCCTGGCATGAGGGTCGGTGAGGTCGGGCTGGCAAATCCTCTGCCTCGCGATGACCCGGAACTGGCGGTCAAGTACGGCCTGGCGGCTGAGTTCTTTGGGATGGACCTGTTCTACTTGGAGGCAGGCTCCGGCGCCCCCGCTCCGGTGCCCTTGGAGATCGTGTCAGCCGTTGGAGAAGAGATCTCCATACCGCTGGTCGTTGGCGGAGGCATAAGGAATGGAAGAAGCGCCCGGGAGCTGGTGGAGGCGGGGGCGGACATACTAGTGACAGGAACGGCCGTCGAGCGGACCCGAGACCTGGCGAGTCTGAAGGAAATACTGGACGCTGTCAAGAGGGGGAATCGATGAAGAGCCTGAAGTTCGCCAGCCCCCAGGAGATTCAGCAGGAGACGGCGAAACTGGCGAAGAAGATGTTCACCGCTCCAAGACCCGAGGTTCTGCTTGGACCCATAATTCTCCTCTCCCTCGTCATGGGCCTCCTTCACACCGGACCGGACTGGGAAGCCCTTCACGTGGGCGCGTACATCTATCTTGTTCCCGCCATTCTGGCGGCTGTTCTCTCCGCGCCCTTGGCGCGATTCCTGGGGGGCAGACACTACTTGAGACGCTCCTTCCTCTTGGTGCTCGTGTCACTGACCTTGGCGACAGCGGTTCTTATCGTCTGGAGGCTGATCGTCTACTTCGTTGGAGATGGGGGCCTGGTCGTTCCTGCGCTCATCCTCGTGATGTCATCCACAATGTGGATAAGGTTGATAACTCTCTACGCGACGTCCCAACCCAGCATGGCCAAATCACTTCTTGTGGCATCCACTCAGCCGCTGTTCGGGTATATCGCCATATGGAGCCTCTACGGTCTGAACCCCTTGAACTTCGCGTTGTCCGTGCTGTTCTTCCTGATATTCTCCTCGGCGGCTTTACTCTTCATCATGAGCGCCAATATGCCCTTCAGGCACAGCTTCGGAATCAACGGGATCAAGATGGTCTCTTTCTTCCTTGACTACATGACGGAAGGAGGAGAAAGGCGGGCGAAGGAGATCGAGAGCTTCTTCCAGTCCTTCTCCATCCCGATCGCCGCGTGGGTCGGCATCGTCGCCTTCAGAACGGAAAGAGGCGTCAAGGCCCTGGTGGTCGTACCGTACATCCATCCTGGCCCTTTCGCGAAACTGGGGGGAAGCGATCTCCCCGCGAAGCTCCTGGAAGACCTTGGAGACCTAACTCCCAACCTCCTCGTGCCGCACGGTCCAGCGACTCATGACTTCAACCCGCCAACAAGTCAGGAATGCAAGAAGATCGCAGCAGAAGTCAGGCATCTGCTCAAGGATGTGGAGTACTCCGATGAGGGTAGCCTCTTCGTGAGGAGCAGGAAGGGGTTGGCACATACGTCCGCACAGATGTTTGGCGATTCGCTCGTGATAGTTGGCGGGATGGCTCCGAATCCAACGGATGACATCGATCACTCGACTGGCTATACGGCAGCCAACGAGGGAAAGGCAGCGGGCGCCAAGGAGGCCATGTTCATCGATGCCCATAACTGCATGGAGGAGGGCAGCGGGCTCGTCCTTTTCGGTTCCCAGGCATCCCAGGACATCGTGGAGTCATCAGGGGACGCCTCTAGAGAGGCCATGCAGTCGAGAACTAAGGGGATGAGGATGGGGATCGCGCAAGAGGCTGGCTTCGTTGAAGAAAGAGATGGGCTCGGAGGCATGGGGATTCAAGCCATGGTCGTGGAGACGAACGGACAGAAGATCGCATATCTGCTCTATGACGGGAACAACATGGTCCCAGGTCTCAGAGAGAAGCTCCTGGCAGCATCGCGCGAGTTCGCTGATGACGCGGAGATACTCACGTCGGACAACCACTCGGTGAACGCGACGATGGGCGGCTACAATCCCGTCGGCTGGAAGGCGGACCAGGATCTCATAGTCGATAAGACGAAGGACGCTTTGAGAGCCGCCCTGGGGAACCTCGAGGATGTTGAGACGGGAGCAAAGATGGGAACGATACATGGGTTCAGAGTCTTCGGACACGAAAGTGCAACCAGACTCGCCACGGTCGTGAGCTCCACGCTTTCCACTCTGAGGATCAACACGTTCTACAGCCTGCTCGTCGCATACTCTCTCTCTGGGATTGTCCTTCTTGGACTCAAGACGTTCGGCTAGAGATCGAGGAAGAACCTGTGGACTCGGGGGTCCCCGGAGAGTTCTGGATGGAATGCCACGGCCAAGAGATGTGCTTGACCGGCCATCACCACATGCTCGTCCAATCGGGCCAATGACCTGCAGTCCTCCCAGACTTCGGCTATCGCTGGTGCTCTGATGAAGACGCCGGGGAAGGGTTCCTCGAACAGGACAGTATCGAGCTCCGCCTCGAAGGACTCCCTCTGTCCGCCAAAGGCGTTCCGAGCGACCTTCATGTCCATCAGGGAGAGTAGCTCCGTGTCAGTTCGCTCCACATCTTCGTCTCCCGCCTTGGCCATGAGAATGCAGCCCGCGCACGTTCCCATTATCGGCATCCCATCCTGCCCCCTCTTGACAATGGAGTCTCTCAGTCCTTGCTTGTCGATGAGCCTGGATATCGTCGTGCTTTCCCCGCCAGGAATAATGAGCGAGTCGATTCCCTCTATCTGATCGACCCTTCTGACCACGGCCGCACTTCCGCTCCGCCCCAGGTCCCGAAGAGCCCTATTGGTCATCTCGACGTGCTCTGACACCGCGCCCTGAACGGCCAGTACCCCTATCTTCATCCAAGACCCCGCGCTACTGCCATCGAATGATGAGGCTCTCAACGTCCATGCGTTCCCTTATCTTGCCACTCTCCGCTGGATACCCAATCGGAAGCAGAGCGACAATGGCGTAGTTGTCTGGAATGTCGAGGACGCCTCGGACGGCGCCTGTGTTGAAGTACCTCACCCAGCACGAGCCGAGTCCCGCCTCATGCGCCAGGAGCGTGATGTGGTCGATGATGATGGCGACGTTGAGAAAGGAGTTCAGAGTGTTGGCCATTCTGTTCTCCAGTTCGCTTGTGGCCTCCCGTTTCTCATTGAACTCCGAGAATTCCATGTCCTCGATCATTCCGACTTCGACGAGGGGCTGGAAGGCGGAGTACGACCCGTGACTACCAAAGACATTCAGGTCGGACAGGCAGATGATGACCATTGGGGATGCAGCTATCCATCGCTGGTTGGAGGCTTCAGATAGCCGCGCTATCTTCTGGCCATCTGTCACGACTATGAAGCGCCATGGCTGAACGTTATTTCCTGAGGGCGCCAATCTCGCTGTCTCCAGTATCCCCTCAACGAGCTCCCTGGGCACCTCTTTCTCTTCGAACCGTCTGATGCTCCTCCTGTTCCTCATGGCCTCGGCTAGTTCCATGGTATCGGCAACAGTCTGGAATGATTAAATGCTTCGCTCTAGGCTATTCGCTTCCCGAAGCCCTCCGCGGTCGGACTGTTGTCATAGACCGCCTCGACGCGGAATATGTAGGCGGGCCTTCCCTCCCTTTGATCCTGAGGAGTATAGTGAAAGCTGTCATGAACGCAGTTCACCAACTCGCGATACTCGGAATCGACATGGACCTCTACCTCGCCCCTGAGCTCGAAGCTGATGTTGGGCGGGCGATAGAAAACGAGGCATGCCTTGCGTGAGGACTGAACGTTCGTCCAAGTGTGCTTTGACGAATTGGGAATGTTGACGGCGAGCTCGAGAGTGGACATCTTGGTGAAATCGATCCGCTCCGTGGCCTTCGCGGGGTCGAAGTAGAGGACCTTCAGCAGAGTCCTCATGCCTCGGGCCTGGAATCCTTCGAGGAACCCCCTCCTGTCCTTCTCCGACTCCGCGCTCTCGAAGTCACGGTCCCCTTTCTCGATGTGTGCCAAGAGCTCGTCGATCGAGTCCCTCAGGAGCTTCTCCTTGACGACGTAGCCGGCCCCGACGATCTTGGCGTTCACGTCCAGTGTGCCATTCGGAGCCGAAGATGCGGTTGCGAGAGCGGGATTATGTCTGGTGCTATCCAGAAAGAACTCGTTCATGTCGGTCTTCTCGCCGTTCAGGATCTTGAGGAAGGTTCTCCTTCGCGGGTAGTAGTTCCACGTGAGGAACCTGTCTGGAAGCTCGACCATGCATGTCACCATCCGGGATTACGGCGTAAAGGTCTTGAGACCTTTCGGGTATCTCTCCTTTGCGAAGCCGACATAGATCTTCTTGAATCGTGTCCACTGGTCCTTGAACTCATCCTGGACGTCGCCTATGACCTTGGCGGGGACTCCGACAGCGATTTTGGCGGGAGGGATTTCCTGCCGGTTGGCGACGACCGCGCCCTCGCCGACGACGGCCCATTCACCGACCTGCGCATAATCGCTCACCGTGGCGGACATGCCTACTATGGCGAAATCGCCTATCCTGCAGTTGTGAATCGTGGCATTGTGGCCGATCGTCACGAACTTCCCGATGATGCACTCCTCATCAGGTCTCGCATGAACCACGCAGTTGTCCTCGACGCTCGTGTTGTCCCCTATCCGGATGTGACCGTAGTCGCCCCTGATTCTCGCTCCTGGACCGATGAAGCATCCTTCACCGATCTCGACATCCCCGATTATCGTGGCGCTGTCGCAGACGAATGACGATTTCCCAATCCTTGGTTTTCTTCCCTCGAACTCATAGAACGTCATCTTCTCACCTAGTCCGCAAGTATTCCCAGCCTTGGAACACCGAAGCGGGAATAATGGTTTCCATTCCTGAATCCGCCATTCTGCCTCATCTTGTATAGTGGCAGACGAGTGCTTCTACAATCCAGGAGAGCGGATGCGGGGGAAGCGATTCGAACGCTTGTAGTCCTGCGACACAGGGTCCTAAGCCCTGCCCCTTTGACCAGGCTCGGGTACCCCCGCTCGAGTTCGCATGAAACCCAGACTATTTAAGAATTCTATTTGAGCAGGTCCACCATTGCCACTCGTTCGAGGACGAGATCAAAGACCTTAGACTCGGGGACGGAGGCGATCTCCTTCTTGCAGATACCGTACTCGATGAGCATCGACGCGTCACCACCGAGGACACTGTCGTCCTGCTTGAAGTCAACCTTCTCGAGGAACTCATCGAGGCTGAACTCCCCGAACGCCACGAGCGCGACTTCGGAATCGCCTTCCCGGATCCCCATCTTCTCAATGGCCTTGCTAATTTGCCTTGTTCCAGAGGCGTAGAGCAGCGTCTCGGTTGCGCGAGAGTTCGAGGTGTTTCTGCCCCTCTCGAAGGCGCGAATCGCGTGGTCTATCGCGGACTCGAGGTGAATGCGACCGAAGACCATTGGGGCCCTCATCAGCTGAACGCTGGCGTCCGCCTCGCACGCTTCGCGGGCGGCTCTGAGCACGTCCTCGGTGTCGGAGACCTCACCCTTCAGTCCTGCCAGAAGCACCATCTGGAAACTCCTCCATCGCCTTCTTCCTGTAATGCAGGAAAAGATAAATCTATTCCGCTTGGAAGTCGTGGAGAATGGACTGCCCGCCCATCTTCTCTTCTTCCTCGATCGTCACGGATCCGCCCAGTTGCAGCTTGATGTTCCTCGCAATCGTCGTTCCTATGAGTGGAAGTCTCGACAAATCCTTAACATCGGCCTTCTTCAGGTCTTCGCGGGTCTTGTATCCGTGAGAGAAGAGGGACCGCGCTCTTGCTCGCCCGATTCCTCGAAAGGATACCAAATCAAGAAGCTCCTTCTTCACCCCGTACCGAATCCTCGGCATCAGGGCGCTGAGGGTCCTCGACTTGGACTTGTCGAATATCCTCGAGAGCTCCGTCATGGAGTGCATCAGCCATTCCGCCATGTCAACCCACCTCCGGATGTCACCGGGTCCGACACCGAACCTCTTCGTGATTGCATCCGCGGACTCCTCCTCGATCCAGCTCTGAAGGAGAGCGGCGGTCTTCACCTCGGCAAGAAAGAACTCATAGTCATCATAGTCATCGTAGTCAATCAAGTACTCCTCGTTCGCGGCCAGTTCTTCCACCCACTCGTAGTCACCTCTTCGAAGGTACAACGTTGGCACGTCAGGAGTGGCGCATATCGCGTGAAGATAGGCGAACGCCGTGTCGCTCTTCCCGCCAAGGGCTTTCCTGAGAGTGACGGCCGACAACGGATCGATGTACAGGTCAGATGTTCTCTTCCCGAAGAAGGTTGCTTTGTAGCCCTCCCCTGCTTCGATGAAGTCCTCCTCTGTGAGAAACTCGAGCACATCATTTATGATGTCCGAGATCGTCCAAAAATCCGTCTTCTGAGCGAAGAACGTGCTCTCGATGAACGACTTCAGCTCCTCTTCGGTCCTCACGTGACCCGTGGCGATCGAGGAGAGTATGTGCATCCTCAGAGCGGGGCGCTGCCCTAGCTTCGAGTCTATGGATTCTGGCTCGGAGAGCAGGTAGTTCTCCATGATGAAGGCGCTGTCGCCCGGCTTCTTCGCCAGGAGTATGGCCTCACCCTCCGTGTCGAACTGAGGTCTCCCCGCCCTTCCGGACATCTGCTTGACCTCCATCACGGGAATGGGGACGTTTCCGTAGTTCGGGTCGTACCTCGTCAGGTCCCTGACGACGACCCTTCTGGCGGGAAGGTTTATCCCCGCTGCCAATGTGGGCGTGGCAACTATACACTTCACGAGCCCGGACTTGAAGTTCGCCTCCACCATCTTCCTCTGACCGTTCGTGAGTCCCGCGTGGTGGAATGCGGCCGCGTACCGTATCCGTCTGGAAAGCCTCGCACCGAGGGATGTGGGCTCGTCCTGCCTTGACTGGAGCTTTCTGGACAGCATCGCGAGTTCCTTGGACGACGTTGGCTCCAGGATGTCCTTGAGATGCATCCCCACGCGGCCTGAGAGCGCTTCGGTCGACCTTCTCGTGTTCACGAATATGAGGCACTGCCCGCCTTCCTTCACGACATCGAGCACCAAGGAACTGACATCATCGCCGCAATCCGCCACGGACTTCTTCGTCCCGTCCTCGAAGGATATCTCGCCCTCGTAGAAGACGCCCTCCTTCAGCGGGACAGGGCGCCAGTCGCTCGCGATGTGATCCGCGTTCAGCCATTCCGCGATCTCATTTGAGTTCTTTATCGTCGCGGAGAGAGCGAGTATCTGCGCCCTCGGGTTGATCTGCTTGAGCTTGGACAGAGTCACCTCGAGCGTGGGTCCCCTGCCCGGGTCGTTTATCAGGTGTATCTCGTCCGCCACGACGACGCTCAGTTCCTTCAGCCAGTGAGCTCTGTGCCTCAGAAGGGAGTCCGCCTTCTCAGATGTAGCTATGATGACATCGAACTTCTCGAGAGTGGGGTCGGGAGCATCGTAGTCACCGACGGAGACGCCGACCCGAATGCCCAAGCTCTCAAAGGCCTTGAGGTCCTCGTACTTCTCGGACGCGAGCGCCCTCAGCGGCACGATGTAGAGGGCCTTTCCCTTGCGCAGGACCGACTGGATGACCGCCAGATATGCAACGAGGGACTTCCCGCTCGCGGTCGGAATCGCCATTACGACGTTCTTTCCCTCCAAGGCTGGTCCGATAGCCTCAGCCTGGGGCGGATACAGCTTCTTGATTCCTTCCTCGGCGAGCAACTCGGCTATTCTGGGATCGATCTCGAGGTCGGAGACCTTCATTGCGTGGGCATCGCTCGAATGAATCAAATACCTTTCCAATTCGACATGACTGGAGCTTGTGGGACTGCCTCCGGAAAGACATGAAAAGGTGCGGGTCCCCGTGTTGGAGTACTAGCGGGAATA
>JAGLRN010000054.1 GCA_023136265.1 Thermoplasmata archaeon | reverse complement strand
CGTAGTCATTACGCCGAGAGAGCTGTACTAGACGGCCAACAACGACTGACTGCGCTCTATTATGCAGTGTATCATCCGCCGGCGATATCTCCAAAGAACGCGTCCTATCCGTATAGGTATTTCATAAGGTTTGGAGATAGACTGAATGGGAAAGACTGGGAGGACACCGTTCTTGCCTTTTCGGAGAATGACAGCCGGAGGAAAATCGAAGTTGACACTGGAAAGGGACCAAAGAAGCAGTCCTTTGGAGATCTGATTCGATGGGCAGGCGATTTCGAGAACCTCCTCGCAAAGGATGAGTTCCGTCGATATTGCTACGCAGAAGAGATTGTTCCTTTCTCTGTCCTGAGAGGAATGGAGAACCTTGATGATTGGCTAGACGATTACAAAGACTATCTGATTCGCGAGAAAGATGTCCCATACGAGATGGCAAAGAGGATGAAGAGAGACACCAAGAGAGCGTTCGAGAATTGGTTCGCGTTCGAAGTTCCTTCTCTGACCTTGGAGAACAAGCCCATTGAGGAGGTTGCTGAGATATTTGAGCGGATAAACAGAACCGGCATACCACTGTCAGTGTTTGCCATTGCCACGGCCGTCTTCTTCAAGAAGGATGTGAATCTCAGGGAATGGTGGAAGAACTACTACCAGGATGATGAGAGTTCGATGAAGGTATTCTGCAAAGTTGATGATGAGAACTATCCGAAGTACTTGCTGCAGATCATGGCACTTCTCCAGGGCAAGGAAGTGAAGAAGAAGGTCCTCCTGAACCCTAAGGAATTCGCAGTGGGCATACCGAAGTGGAAGGAAGCATGCAGACTACTTGACACATCATTGGCTAGAGTTCAGAACACTCAAGGCGGATATGGTGTCATCAGTCCGAACTTGCTTCCCTACAAACCCATCCTTGTGACTCTGTCAGCTTTGCTCTCGTTCTGTAAATCAGATAAGGACTACCGAAAGGCTGACGCTTGGTATTGGGCCTCCGTCTTCACGGGTAGGTTTGCGGGGGCCAGTGACACCGCTATCAAGCAGGACTTCGATCAGACTAAGAAGTGGCTCAGGGACACTGCGAAGAGGCCCGATGTGGTTAGCGAAGCAAAGAACAGGATAGGCGAATTGAAACTGGAGACAATCGATAGAGGCGCAACATACAAGGCCCTGCTGAACATCGTTGCTCTCAAGGGGGCCAAGGATTTCTTCACTGGCCAGTCCATTGAGCTGATTATTCTGAATGACCACCACATTTTTCCAAAGAAGTCGGGAATCAAACTCAACGACGAGAATTCAATCCTGAACAGAACGTTGATACTAGACAAGACAAACAAGAGAATACTCAAGAACAAGCCTTCGATATACGTGACGGACATGATTCGTCAACTCGGTAACGAGAGAAAGGCCAAGGCTGTTCTTGGGACGCACCTGATCAGCAGTAAGTGCCTCGAATCGATGAGAAAGGATGACTACAAAGGATTCATCGACACCCGCAAGAAACTTATGGTCAAGGAGATGTTGGCCAGAATCGAAACATGAGCGACTTCCCATAAGCTTAATACAAGCACCGGAACTCTTCGATTCGTTTCCAGCTTGTGTCCAATCCATCCCAATGCTAGTGTGTTCATCCCAAACTTCTACAGACGCTCACGCGCTTCAGATAGAGACCATAGCTCTTCCCCTCCACTTCCACCCCGTCATCATCTCCTGCTCCAGCCTGTCCGTATCCTCCCGCACCCACCGCCCAAAACACACAAGAACCACCCCGCCCATCCCATCCGCATGAACATCCTCGCGATCAACGGCAGCCCCCGCGGCTCGGGAGGCGTAACCGCCGTGATCCTGAAGCCCTTCCTCGAGGGGCTCGGGAACGCGGAGCTCCTGAATACCAAGGACCTGGACATCCGTCCGTGCCAGGGCGACTTCGTCTGCTGGTTTCGAACCCCGGGCAAGTGCCACCAGGACGACGACATGCGCGCCGTCCTCGAGAAGATAGCGACCGCGGACGTCCTCGTCCTCGCGACGCCCCTCTACGTCGACGGCATGAGCGGGCCGCTGAAGAACCTCCTGGACAGGATGATACCCCTGCTCGAGCCGGACTTCGAGCTCCGCGGGGGGCACTGCCGCCACGCGCTCAGGGAGAACGTGAAGCGGGGCAGGCTCGTCCTCGTCTCCAGCTGCGGCTTCCACGAGCTGGACAACTTCGACCCGCTGCTCGTGCACGTGCGCGCCGCGTGCGAGAACCTGGGCCGCGAGTTCGCAGGCGCCCTCCTCCGCCCGCACGGGTGGGTGCTGAGGCATCTTCTCAAGCAGGGTGAGGGCCAGGACGTGCTCGACGCCGCGAGGCGGGCGGGGCAGGAGCTGGTCGAGGGGGACATGTCCGCGGAGACGCTCGCGGTCGTGAGCAAGGAGCTCGTCACCCTCGAGGAGTGCATGCGGATGCAGAACGAGTGAGCGCACCCGGAACCCTGTTGGAATCGCTCAGATCGCGTCCTCCACCGCCTTGAGCACCTCGTCCCTCGACGGAACCGACTCCAGGAGGCTTTCCAGCTCGTCCCTCCACCTCTTCGACACGTCTGCACACCTCCTGAGGAATTCCCTCTTGCCGAACCTCGTGTCGTAGTACTTCAGCTTCTCGTTGGCGACGTCCTCCCGCAACCGCACCCCGTTCGCCATCAACCTGTACAGGTCATACAGGTCCCTTGCCCTGTCCCGCGTGTAGATGGCTCGAATCTTCTCCGCAGCGATCTCCTCGAAGTGCATGACCTCCAGTACATACGGGAGGATGTCGTAGTAGGGCGGGTCGATCTCTGCGCTCTGAGGAGGGAGGGAGACCTCTTCCCGCCTGCTAGCCTCTATCCGTATGGTGCAGATGCTCCTCCGGTCCCTGAACAGGGGACCCTGGATCCTGAGCCTGAAGCCCAATGTCCTCTCGTCGTCCACGAGGTTGTCCACGTCCGCGGCGAAGTTGTAGGACTCGATGGCACCGATCACCGCGTCCCTGAGGCCGCCCAGGGAGACCTCTGCGGCGAGCGTGAAGTCCAGGTCCTCGCTGAACCGCCTGAGCAGCCCTGTCTTCTGGAGCGCCGTCCCGCCCTTGAAGACGAGAATGCCGCCCATCTTCCGTGAGAGGGCTCCGAGCACGATGTGCTGGAGGTAGTCCTTCTCGATCTGTCCCAGCGAGAATCCCGTTATGCCGACGTATCTCCTCAGTTCCTCCCTGTTCATTCCACCACCGCGTTCACGATCACCCGCCACTTCGGATCGTGCCTGCCCCTCCTCGGCAGCGCCGGGTCAAGCGGGACGTAGGTGCCCGACAGCTCCGCGGGACCGATTGAGGGTCCGCCGGCTCCCACTGCGCTGAGGAGGTATCCCGTCCGCTTCAGAACGGACTGCTTCCCGGTCCTCCTGGCGTACTCCAGCGTCTTGCGGGTGTCCACACCGCTCCTGATCGCCGAGACCACTTCGCCCAAGGGGACATGTCCCGGAAACAGCACGCCGTCCACGACAGCGCGCTCCTTCTCGGCGATGAACGCGACCCTCCCGGCGAGGTACTCCTTCCTGAAGCCGAAGACCAGCCTGCTGGCGGTCTTGATGAATCGCAGCGCGTACCGCCCGTCCTCCAAGTGCAGGTGGTGACTCCCGGAGTGAACGGCATTGACAACATCGATGACCCTCGGGGACTGTGTGGTGGACCCGTGGTATTCGAACGCGGCCCACAGGGAGACGTAGGAGGGAACGTAGATTCCCGTGGCGACAGCCAGTGCGTTCGTGGAGGGCAGCGCATACCGCCCCCTCAGAACCCTCATGACTATCCCTGCCTTCACGAGCCTGCTCAGGAGGACGGATGCAGAGCCCACCTTCAGGCCCACCAGTGCCGCGAACTGCTGTGTCGTGAAGATCGGTGTCTGATGCGACTCCATCGCCTTCACGATTGACAGTCTGTCCATGGTCGAGCATACGCTGACCTCAGTATATATGTGTGTCGTTATGGATAGTTTAACAGAAATGTAATCTGTTGCGAACTGAAACATATATTCGGGGGGTCCTGGAGATGGGCAGGTACTTCGCCGGCGCCCTCCTCCGCCCGCACAGGTGGGTGCTGAGGCATCTTCTCAAACAGGGCGAGGCGCGGGACATTACCCGCCAGCCCCTACACTTAAATAGCAGCAACGGGTTTTTTCACCCTGTTGGGAGGAATGACATGATCATTCGCAGAGTAGCTATCCTGCTGTGCGCGGTGGTGCTTCTATCACCTTACGTCACGGCCGGGGACGGCAACGAGGAGGAGCCCCTTCAGCAGCTGACGCTGAGGGTGGGATCGCAGGACGACATGAAGACGAGGAACATACTCGACGCGAGGGACATATGGACGTCCAACGTGCTCTCGCCCGTGTACGGCTCCGTCGGTCTCGAGGACCCGGCGACGGAAGGGCCGCTTCCCTACCTGCTCAAGGGCGTGGACGCGGACGACGACGGCGTCTTCGACCTCGACGAGTACGGCACGTTCTCGAAGGAACCGGGGTCACCGATGGGATACCTGGAGGTCACCGCCTACTACGACTTCAACGGCGTGCTCTCGCACGACGGGATCCAGATGACGATGGACGACCTCCTCTTCAGCTATCACCTGCGCGCGCTGAACCCGCTGGAGAGATCGCTCGACGTGATTAAGGATATGAACAACCTGCCCGGCACGAACTACTCGATCGCGAGGTGGCTCCACGTGTGGCCGGCGCAGGACAACTGGGACCCCGCCATCCCTGTGGGTCCCGATGCGGCGCTCACATTCGCACTGCACTTCAACCAGCAGTTGACCTACGCGGGCTTCGTGAGGCACACGCTGAACGACGCGATCATAGTCCCGAGGCACATCTGGGAAGGCTCGGGGAAGGTTTGCCTCGACGCGACCGCGGGCGTCTGCAACAACTGGCAGGAGCCCATCCACGCCGACTTCGGGTACGCGTATGACACTGTTACGCACAACGGCGTACCGGCCGTGGACCCGAACGCGTTCGACTACTTCGAGGCGGAGATCTGGGTCCCGACCGATGACGAGGTCGTGGCGACCGGGCCTTTCGAGCTCGGAACCTGGAATCCGGGCGTCTCCGTGCTGACGAAAAGGTACGAGGACTACATGACCTACGCCTTCGACTGCGAGAGGTCCGGCACGCCGCCCGTCTGCCAGGGCAACTTCTACAGCCACATACACAAGCCCATCATCGAGGGGATGCTGTTCAAGATCTACAAGACCGCCCAGGCTTCGATATTCGCGCTCCAGGCGGGCGAGATCGATGTCGTATCGTGGTCGGTCCCGCCGGAGTTCGTGCCGATTCTTCAGTCCGACCCGAACGTGGGGCTCTCCATCACCGCCGAGCGCGGGTTCACGTACCTCGGGTACAACATGCGCAAGTCCCCCTTCGGCTATCCGAACAACGACCCGCTGCAGGGTGACGACGGCTACTACCTCCGCAAGGCGGTCTCGCACGTGATAGACAAGCAGATCATCATCTCCGTTCTGCTCCAGGACTACGGCGTGGCTGGGGACCAGCCCGTCCGCCCCGAGGACGCGCTCTGGTACAACGGGTCCGTCACGAAATATAACTACAACCTGTCCGCCGCGGCGCAGATCCTCGATGACTACTACACAAACTCGTTCCAAGGAGGACCTGGTCTTGGCTGGTCGGGCGGATACAGGAACCTGCCGACGATAGGGGCCCAGGAGATAGAGATACTGTGCTCGCAGGCGGACTACGATCCGATCCGGGCCTCCGCGTGCAACATGATCGCGTCCAGTGCCCGGGCCGTCGGATTGAACATCGTGGCGAAGCTGATGGCGTTCGGTGAGATCACCGACCGCCTCGAAAACCGCCAGATGGACATGTGGGTCCACTACGAGAGGATAAGCTTGGACCCGCCGGAGTTCTACACCGACTTCTACTACTCGGGGAACGCGCCCGCCGGGATGAACTACGCGGGGTTCCAGAACGAGACCTTCGACGGCGTGTGCATGCAGGCACAGGCGGAGCTAGACCCGGACGCGCAGAGGCAGCTCATTAAGGAGGCCAGCGCGCTCCTCGCGGACAACCTACCGAACGACGTGCTGTATTTCAGGGACAACATCGAGGCGTACCGGGAGGACAACTTCGTGAACTGGACGGTCGGGGGCGCGGGCAGCATATTCGCAGATTCGTACTGGTCCTGGATAGGCATCCACCCGCCCTCCGTGACGACGCTGGACATACTCTTCCCGAACGGGAGCACGGTGAACGAGGGCGAGAGCCTCGGGTTCGAGGTCTTCGTGCACGACGGGCTGGACAACCCGCTCGACGGCGCGAACGTCACCATCTACGTGTGGCCGGCGGGCCCGACGGTGGTGCCCGACTCGGGTGTCACGTCCAACGGCACGATCGGCCCGATAACCTTCACGGCCCCGGAGGTCACGCAGGACACGACTTACTGGATTACAGCATACGCAGACTACATGGGGGAGTGGTTGAACGAGAGCGCCACCATCCTCGTGCTCAACACGGACCTGGTGCCGCCGGAGATGCTCGACCTCACGGCGGAGCCGGACCCGCAGCTCATGGGTGGAACGGTGAACATCAGCCTGAGGGTGCAGGACGAGTCGCCCGTGTGGGTCATCTGCCAGGTGCTCGACCCCGGGCTCGTGGAGATCGAGAACGCGACGATGTCCTACGACAGCGCGAGCGACAGGTTCTACCTCGAGCGCGCGTACGATGACGCTGGGACGTACGAGTTCACGATATGGGCAATCGACATCCGCTCGAACATGAACTGGACGGATGGGAGCTTCCGCATCATGGGGCCCGCTCCGGCGATCTCGGACGTCGAGTGGCAGAGGCTGTCCGGGAACATCCCGACGTCCGTCAACATCTCGGCAACGATCGAGGGCGCTAACGGCGTGGACGGGGCGTGGCTCCACGTGTGGGACCCCAGCGGGCAGGAGATCGGGAATTACTCGTTGCTGCACGCCGCGGACCTGTACTGGAAGGTCGTCCAGGCGGGGACGGTGGGGACGTTCTCGTTCCGCATCTCCGTGAGGGACGCCTTGGACAAATGGGCCGCGCAGGACGGCGTCTTCACGATCGAGGACGAGACGCTTCCGACGGCGGACGCGGGCTCGGACGTCATAGTGAGCCAAGGGGATACGGTCACATTCGATGGAACGGGGTCGACGGACAACTGGCGGGTGGAGAGCTACACGTGGACCTTCTTCAACGGGACGGACGTCGTCACGCTGCACGGGCCGCAGCCGCAGAGCAGCTTCACGGTGACGGGCGGCTTCCTGGTGATGCTGGAGGTGCGCGACCCAGTGGGCAACGCGGACCAGGACTACGTCCTCGTGCAGGTGATCGCCACGGACGGCGACGGGGACGGTCTCTCCGATTGGGACGAGGAGAACATTTACGGAACGGATCCCGCTGACGCTGACACAGACGGCGACGGCATGGGGGACGGGGCGGAGGTGGCGGCGGGAAGGGACCCGCTGACCGCCGATGAGGAGGAGAAAGAGGAGAAGTCCCTGGCGGAGGAGCTCTGGTGGGTGTTCCTGCTGCTCGCGGTGGTGTTCCTCGCGGCGCTGGTGCTGCTTGTTCTCATGGGGTGGATGAGGAGGCCGGAGGAGACAGCTGAGGAGCCGGACGAGAGTACGCCGCCGGAGATACACGAATGAGACGCTGGCAATCGTCAGCAGTGACCTAGTCACCCTCGAGGAGTACATGCGGATGCAGAACGAGATCACAGCAGCGTCAGGTAGGCGAGCCCGAGGCCGATCATCACCGTCGCGGTAAAGGCGAGTGCGAAGACGATGATGAAGACTATCGCCTTGTCCAATTGAGCGAGCTCCTGCGTCGATAGAAGACCATGCAAAGAAGTGATCCCGAATCCTATCACGTTCGCCATGCCGAGGATCGAGCAAGAGGGCATGTTCGCCCTATCACTGTTGCACCTGTCGGCGTCCACAGGATTCCTGCGGAAAGCTACTTAAGGACTTCCTCATATCGGTTTTTGAAGCGGAGGGCTTCTATTGCTCGGCAATACTCGATTGGATGCCATTGGATGTGGGGAGATGAGAAGGATCGTTTCGTTCGTCTTGGTGGGCCTCATTCTTGTTTCTGGACTGTGGGTGCTGTCCGTACCCTTGGGAAGCGCGTTCGTGATGCCTCCGCAATGGAGCTATTCTGCATCTGGAACCGTCTACTCGGTCGCCATATCGGAGGACGGCAATTACATCGTGGCCGGAACGGGGAACGGGTATGCGTATCTGTTCTCCAAGACGAGCTCGACGCCGCTCTGGAGCTTTCTGGCTGGAGACGAGATTCACTCCGTTGCGATCTCAGGAGACGGGACCTACATAGCTGTCGGGAGCTGGGACGGGGTTCTGTACGCCTTCGAGAAGACGAGCTCGACGCCGCTCTGGAGCTCCAGCCTTGGCGGGTCCGTTCTCTCGGTCGACATCTCGTCGAACGGTCAATACATCGTGGCGGGAAGCTCGAACTCCCTCCTCCAGGTGCACTTCACCGGAAGCGCCATCCCGATCTGGGGAGTTTCCCTCACCTTTCCCGTGAGGTCCGTCGCCATATCCGATAACAGCAACTTCTTGGTCGCGGGTTCCGGTCCCCTGGTGAACCTGTACCACCCTCTGTCCTCGACGCCCGTGTGGTCAGGTTTCACTGGCTTCGGGATCAACTGGGTGGACATATCGTCCAACGGAAGCTACATAGTGGCCACGGACGACGGAAACCTGGTCCATCTGTTCAACATGGGCTCCTCGATCCCGATGTGGACCTATTCTGGTTCCGACACGATCTGGATGGTGTCCGTGGCCGGGACAGGGGAGTACGTCGCCGCCGCCTCCAGCGATATGTACATCCACCTCTTCCACAGGAGCAGCAATGTTCCCCTCTGGTCCCATCCGACCGGGAACTGGGCAGATGCCGTGGACATTTCGGACGACGGCAACTACCTGGCGGGCGGTTCGGCGAACGGCAAGGCCTTCTTCTACTCACCGACGAGCAGCCCCATTTGGGAGGGTCAGGGCGGCGGCGTCGTGAGAACGTGCTCCGTCACCTCGCACGGTGAATACGTCGCGGTCGGAGGGGGCTCGACGGTGAAGCTCTTCCCCGGCGATATCTTCCCGCCCCTGATCAGCGGCGTTGATGCGCGCCCCCAGCCCCAGATCGCACCGGGCTATGTGAACATATCCGCAAACGTCTCGGACGACTCTCCGGAGAC
>JAGLRN010000053.1 GCA_023136265.1 Thermoplasmata archaeon | reverse complement strand
GACTTCACCGTGTGGGCATCCGACCCAGCAGGGAACTGGAACAGCTCCTCCGGGAGCTTCACGCTCATGTCGCCGGCGCCCCCCTCGGCGCCGCCTACTGACATCCAGGCCCTCATATCGGGCCCTGCACTGGGGGACGTGAGGGTGACATGGACGCTTTCCGCAGATGACGGAGCGGGGAATGACGATGTGGTGGCCTACAACATATACCGGAGCGGTTCGTTCAATGGCTCGGGTTCAGGATACGCCCTGCACGATTCCGTCCCCGGCGGATCTGCGGAGTACGTCGACACGGGTGCTGGTGAGGGCGACCCAGACAGCTACTTCTACAGGATCTGTTCCGTCAACACCGGCTCAGCTCTGGGATGCGCTGCGACCCAGGCAGGGAAGTACACGAGAGACTTGTCACCGGGACCGCAGCTTGTCTCGATACCACTGGTCCCGTCCGATGCCGGCCCTGGGACCGTCTTCCAGACAGTCGCCTTCGATTCGATAAGGACCTACGACTCTGCGAACAAGGATTGGGGGACGCACATGGCCTACAAGAGCTACGGTGGCGACCTGCGATCGATTGACGCGTCCGCGGGATATTGGGTCAACGTCCTGGCGGACTGCAGCCTCACCGTGGCGGGAATCGTGCCCTTGGAGACCCAGATCAGTCTCCAGAAGGGTTGGAACCTCGTCGGTTTCCCATCCTTCAAACCGTCCACCGTGTCTGACCTGAAGGCCCAGATCGGGATTACCCGGGCGGAGGGTACGGACCCGGTGGCAATCCCGCACCATCTCAGGGTCCTCGGAGATGCAGACACCCTCCTGGCGGGATGTGGATACTGGATGAAGGTGGACGCTCCGACCCAGTGGGTTGTGTGGAATATCTGAGACGCTCGCCGCCGTGAGCAGGTAGCTCGTCACGCTCGAGGAGTGCGTGCGGATGATGAACGAGTGAGCGATGGCAAGCCATCCCCTGACGCTAGACCTCCTCCGGCCTCCTCACCTCGATCTCCTCTACCTTCCGGAGACTCTGGTCCCTCGTGACCAGGGCGTAACCATGGCACTTGCACGTGGCGGCTATGATGGCGTCCGGGAGCTTCGTTCCGTACCTACCTCTGAGCGATGCGGCCTCTTTCGCTATTCGGAGATCGACATCTCTGAGCGCGAAGTTGCCTATCGACCTGAGGTCGTGGAGGAACCTGTCGCCCCTCTCTTCCTCGCCTTCGGAGTAGAATCCGCTCAGTATCTCTGCGGCGCATATCACGGAGGTGGCGCCCTCGTGTTCCCCCTCATGGATGCTTTCGAGAACCTCCTTCGAGCGTCCGTAGTTCCTTTCCCTGTTCAGGATGGACACGAAGATGTTGGTGTCGATGAAGAGCCTCATGGGCCCCATTCCGCCCTGAGCCTTCTCTGGTATTCGACGCTCTTCCCGAATATGCCGACGCCCAGACCCACCATGTCGCCCACGGGATCCGCTTCCGCCCTTCTGACGACCACCTTGTCCCCGTCCGCCTCGAAGATCACCTTCTCACCCTTCCTCATACCCAGCATCTTCCTCATTCGGACGGGAATCGTGACCTGTCCCTTCTCGGTCATGGTGCTCTCATCCATCGATACCACCATTAGGTATTACGAGTTGGTAATACTTAAAGCTTTTCCGCGACATGCTCGAGAACGCGGGTTGGTGCTCCTTTCTCAGGTTCGCCGGGGCGTCCGAGGGGCCGGAGGAGAAGGTCTGAACGCTCGCCGCGGTATCCAGGGAGCTGGCAAGCTTCGAGGAGTGCGTGCGTATGCAGAACGAGTGAGTCCCGCTTGATGCAAGGATCTGTTCTATTGAGCGACCCTTTCCCTGATAGAATCAGGCATTCCCAGTATACAATCGTTATATCGGACCAGATGTGATGTATATACGATGAGAGGGATTGCGAAAGGTAGGGCCCTTGCCGTCGTGTTCATCATGCTTGGCGCCCTCCTCGCGGGCACGAGCCTCCTTCCGAGCACGAGGGCGGCGACCCTCTACGTCGGCGGGGCGGGTCCGGGCAACTACACAACGATACAGGATGCGATAGACGCCGCGAGCCCGGGAGACACCGTCCACGTGTATGGCGGGACGTATTTCGAGAACCCAGTTGTGACGAAGAGTCTCACCCTTGAGGGAGAGACTGCCGAATCCACCATAATCGATGGTCGACGCAAAGGTGACGTTTTGACTGTGGGAGGATCCTATGTTGCCGTAAGAGGGTTCACTGTACAGAACAGCTCGATATATCCAATCGCTTCTGGGATAGCGCTCTCTGGTCAGAAACACAGTATCTCGGGCAATATCATTAGGAACAATCACATTGGAGTCCTCTTCTGGTCTTCCGCGCAATACAATAGGGTCTACGAGAACGTCATATCAGGCATAACTGCCATCCAATTCTGGCATTCAAAGTCGAACCAAGTCTTCAATAACCGGATCCAAGGAAGCACCGGAGTCGAGCTTGGTGGCGATTCCCGCTACAATTCCATCACCCACAACGAGTTCTCCGCGATTGATGAGGCAATCTACATCGGGAGGCCTTGGGCCGTTCAGAAGCCGTATTCGAACTCAATCGCATACAATGTAATCTCAGATGCCCCCGTCGGGGTTGCGATGATTGAATCTGAGGGGAACTACGTTCACTCCAATATCCTCAGGAACAATAACTGGGGCGTTTTTGTCGGCACCCGCGAGTCCAGCCTGAACAGCATCTATCAGAACCTCTTCGAGGCCAACGGATGCGGTGTCGGTGGCTATGACACGAACAACAGCCATGTCTTCGAAAACACCTTCATCTCGAACAACTACGGCGTACTGCTGCAGAGTTCGGACAACTTCGTGATTCATCACAACAACTTCATCTCAAACGACCTTCAGGCTTTCGATGACGGGAGCTCCAATCAATGGGACATTGGATACCCTCGAGGAGGAAACTACTGGAGCGACTACAACGGGACTGACAACTACAGCGGTCCGAATCAGGACCAACCTGGAAGCGACGGAATAGGTGATTCTCCTCGCGATATCCCCGGAGACTCCAACAGCGACCGGTATCCTCTCATGGATTCTGTGCCTCTCACCCCACAGCTGCCGTCGGCGCCAAGGAATCTGATTGCAGCGTCTCGACCGTGGAGCGTGACGCTCAGATGGGATCCACCTTACTACGACGGTTTCTCGACAATCACCAACTACAGTGTCTACAGAGGGACATCTATAGGAGGGGAAGTCTTCCTGAGAGAGGTCGGAAATGTACTGAACTACACAGACACGGAGGTGGATATTGGCAGGACCTACTACTACCGAGTCAGCGCGAAGAACGCAGCCGGCGAGGGGGCGAGGTCGAACGAGGTAATGGTGACGGTTCCCGCCTCGTGGAGACCCCCGCTTGACCTGGTGCAGGTGCCCGGGATCGAGAACATCACGGTGAACTGGACGCCTCATGGCGGAGGTGGCGGGTCCAGGATATGCAGTTCCACGGGTCACGGAGACTGTGTGCGGGAAGCCGGAAACGTTTCTTCGAGGCGATCGAAGACCTTTCGAAGCGGGGGAGTGAGATGAGGACGCGAAGTCTCTCAATCGTCCTTCTCCTCGTGACTGGCACTCTTCTGGCGGGACTCGTCGTAGTCCCCACGAGCGTGAAAGCAGGCACTCTTTTCGTCGGCGGGGCGGGCCCGGGCAACTACACCACCATCCAAGAAGCGATTGACGCGGCGAGCCAGGGGGACACCGTGTACGTGTACAGCGGGACGTACTTAGAGAACGTCGTGATAGACAAGAGCATTGCACTCGCGGGTCAGAATCGCACGAACACCACGATCGACGGACAGGACACTGGGAACGTCGTCACAGTGAGGGCGAGCTCCGTAACCATCAGCGGATTCACGATCCTGAACGGAGGGTCGGAACCTTTTTCCGGGAGTGGCATAGACGCTCAAGTCGTTGAAAACCTCCTGGTTCAGAACAACTTGTTCCTGAACAGCTACTACGGCATTCGCTCACACCAGTCGCTCGACACCAGGATTCTGTCGAACACCTTTCGTGGTGAGTCGGGACACGACGTGCACTTGGATGAGGCTTATGGAGCAACGATCTCCAATAACAAATTCCAAGGGTCGGGTATCGATGCGTGGTATTCACCTGATATCTCAATCTTGGAGAACTCCTTCGGGAACGGCTTGGGGATTCTGCTCTACAGTGCGGATCGATGCCGCATCGTGAACAATAGTCTCTCGGAAGTCGGCTACTTCGGCCTTAGAATGTGCACTATCGAGGGCAACACCATCTCCGGTGGGTCCATTGGTATCAACCTGTGGTTCGGATATGTGAACGTGATTCGCAGGAACCGCATCACTGACGGTTGGATTGGAATCCACATGTACGGGTCAACAGATAATGTCATCACAGAGAACGACATCGTCGGGAACAAGTACGGAATCGAGCTGGGTCTCAATGAATATGAGTACTGGGCCCAGAACACAGACAATGCAATCCACCACAACAACTTCATCGACAATGGGGTCTGGTGGTCTGATCAGGCATGTGACAGCGGCTTCGGCACTCGGTGGGACGACGGCTATCCCTCGGGAGGCAACTACTGGAGCGACTACACGGGGCCTGACAAGTTCAGCGGTCCGAACCAGACGGAGCCGGGCAACGACGGGATCGGGGATGAGCCGCGTGTCGTGTACGAGTGTCCGTATTTCCCGTACGAGTACGTCACACCCGAGCACCACGAGGACAGGTATCCCCTGAGGAGCCCCTTCCGACCGAAGCTTCCGCTTCCCTCGGCACCTCCGGGCCTGGAAGCCCTTCCTGGGCACAGGGAGGTGACGCTGAGCTGGAACCCGCCAGCCTTCGACGGCGGCTCTCCGATAACCGGCTACGCGATCTACAGGGGACCCGCACCGCGCGAGGAGGTGCTCCTGGCGGAGATAGGGAACGTCCTGAACTACACGGACGCCGAGGTCACCGCGGGCAGGACCTACCACTACAGGGTGGCCGCGAGGAACGCGTACGGGGAGGGACCGAAGTCGGAGGGGGTGAACGTGACCGCGCCCAATGGATCGATTTGGCTCCCGAGGGGCGTCCGATTGCCTTTGTCCGAGATGAACGTCTCCCTCAACTGGACGGATCCTCAGCCCCCGATACCGGGAATGGTGTCTCGACTGCCCAGCCAACCTCCGGGACAGAGGTCAATGAGCTGGACGAAGACGGCGCCGACGAGATGCACGTGCACGCGGGGGGCGGAGGAACGGGGTTCGGGTATCCGTGGGAGCTCCGCGTGCGGTCTGAGTGCGACGAAGCAAGAGTAGATGTTCTACGGGCCCGCACGGGTGGGTGCTGAGGAATCTTCTCAGACAGGGCGACGCGCAGGACGTGCTCGACGCCGCGAGGCGGGCGGGGCGAGAGCTGGTCGAGGGGGACATGTCCGCGGAGACGCTCGCGGTCGTGAGCAAGGAGCTCGTCACCCTCGAGGAGTGCATGCGGATGCAGAACGAGTGAGCGCCGCTTCGGGCCCGATATCCCCGCAGGACAGCATTTGTCGTTTCGGAAACCCTTATCCCCCTGGAGCACGTTGATGAGGCGGAAGGAAGGGAATGGAGTGCGCGACCGTGGATCGTCGACCGGGCGAGGTAGTCCATCGAGAGGAAGGAAAGCCGCGTATCCGCCAAGCTGGCATCGACGCAGCCCTTCCCGATTGCTATATACGGGGGGAACACGTGTGCAGACTGGGATGAGGGTTCGACTTCTTATCAAGGGAACGGTCCAGGGCGTCGGCTTCAGGGCACTTGTCAAGCAACTGGGCAGGAATCTGGGGCTCAAGGGCACCATCCGCAATCTGAGCGATGGTAGCGTCGAGGTCTACTGCGAGGGCGCTGAGCGGCTCATCGGGGACTTCAGGAAGAAGCTGGAGTACAGAGGCGATCCCGACAGCCCCTTCTCCCTGAACGTGGAGTCGATAACCCTGTACCCGGAGGGCGATGCGGAGTACGCGAGCCCGCCCGAGAACTGGGAGCCGATCGACGTCGACTACGGGGAAGCTCTGTCCACGTTCGAGAGAGAGATGCTTGAGAGGGCTGAGATCGGATCGCTTCTCCTCGTGGAGACGAATTCGGAGACCCGGAGGGTCGGCGAGAAGGTGGATTCCGTCG
>JAGLRN010000052.1 GCA_023136265.1 Thermoplasmata archaeon | reverse complement strand
GGAAGACGGAGTGTGTCGGCGAGAAAGTGGAGTCCGTCGGCGGGGAGGTGAGGGAGCTGAGGGAGGCAGCGACCCGGGGGTTCGAGGACCTGGACAAGAAGTACCACGTCATTGCGCAGAACCTCGAGAGGCTGAACCCGAACATCGAGAGGATGGCCGATTCCCTCGCACTGCTCGTGAGGGACCACGTGGAGAGGGAACCGAGGGAGTGAGTAACACTGTGAGACGAGGTGCCCGCAGGACCGCACCTGTCATTTCGATAACCCTTATCTCGCTGTAGCGCCTTCACAATGCAGAGAGATGTGAATGGAGAGCACGACCGAGTGGATCGTCGATCAGGCCAAGGAGTTCATCGAGAGGAAGGGAGGCTACAGCTTCGTCCAACTCGAGAAGGTGAAGGAGGATGAGAAGAAGGGTGTCTGGAAGGTCACCTTCGACGTCGGCGTGCTCAAGGAGGATCTCAGGACTGTCGCTGTGGAGGACGGGACTGGTGAGGTCGTCGGGTTCGACTGATCCGGTGAACGAGTGACCGCCCCGGAAGGGTTTATTACCCTCGGTATGCCTATCTGTATACAGAGGTGTATACATGCGCTCCAGAGTGGTCTCGACACGCGTGGACGAGGACGTGCTGAAGGAGCTCGAGCGGGAGGGCATGAGCCCCTCGGAGGTCTCGCGAAGGGCGATCGAGGCCGAGGCCGCTAGGATCAGGGCGCAGCGGGCGCTCGGAGTCCTCAAGAAGAAGGCGGTCAGGAGCCGCGAGAGCGCGGCGGACATCATCAGAAGGCTGAGGGACGAGTCGTGATAGTCGACGCGAGCGTCCTGGCGAAGACATTCGTGGAGGAGGAGGACAGTGACGACGTGCGCGCCCTCATCCTGCTGCTGACGGCGAGGGAGAAGCTACTCTCCCCGGAGTTGATCAAGTACGAGCTGGGGAGCGTCGCGCTGAAGGTCTCGCGAGATGGAAGGACCCCGCCCTTCACCGAGGCGATCGGTCTGGTCGACGACGTCGCCTTTGACCCGATCCTCCTCACGCGCTCGATCGAGGTGGCGAAGTCGAATGGGCTCTCCTTCTACGACGGGTGTTACCTGGCGCTCGCGGAGAGGGAGGACTGCCTGCTGTGGACGGCGGACGGGGCGCTCTTGGAGAGATCGCCGAAGAGCACGGTTTCGACCGGAGCTCTTCTCGAGGCGTTCGCGGGGGAGTGATTGCGGAGAGCTAGGGAGCTGGTCGCCCTCGAGGAGTGCATGCGGTTGCAGAACGAGTAGGATGCATTCTCTCCGATTCCTGGCTGCGGATTGTCCCTTTCGGTAAGTGATTTATACTCGTATAACGATGTAGTTATACATGACGAAGGACGCGATAATCAAGGCTCGGATCCTCAAGTGGGGGAACTCCTACGGATTCCGCATCCATAAGGCCGACCTGAAGAGACTGGGTCTCCGCCCCGGGGAGGAAGCCCTCGTGCGGCTGGAGAGGAGAACCGGTACCGTGGACCTCTCGGGACTTCCGACATTCAAGGGCGGGATGCCGGACGACTCCCTGCGACACGACGAGCTCCTGGGAGAGGCCCGCGAGAAGGCGATCAAGGAGAAGAAGTGATGCGAGTCGCCGACACCAGCGCCCTGTACGCGCTCTTCTCCGAGGGGGATCGATTTCACAAGAGGGCGTTGAAGGACATGAGCGCTCCTGCCCCCGTCGCCATTCCTTCCGAGATCCTGGTGGAGACCATCGATCTGCTCGCCTATCGATTCGGCCCGAGCGCGGGGAAGAAGGCTCTGGACTCCCTTCTCCAGCTTCCCCACGTGAGGGTCACGGAGAAGGTCGAGCTGAGCGCGGTCAAGGAGATCTACGACAGGGCCAAGGGCATGAGCCTCGCCGACGCCTTTGTGGTCCAGACCTGTGTGGCACTCGGAGCGGAGGTCCTGGCCTACGACAAGAGGATTGTGGCGGAACTCCGGAAGCGACGCCCGTAGCCGATCCGAAGCGAGTGGGATTCGTTCGCTGTCGGGGAGTCTCCAATTACCCTCTTCGAACGTCGATCGTGAGTTTGATCGGGTTCATCAGGCAGTAGACCGCTGGACACCTCTCCTCGGCGAGTTTCTTCAGCCTCTCTATCGTCTGATCGTCGGCGTCAGAGTCGACAACGACTCTCCACTTCACTTCTTCAACGATGGGGTCATCCGACAGTCCAAAGACCTTCGATACGTCGATGTGGCCCTCGGTTTCAACCTCGAGCTTCCTAAGGGCAACTCCCTCCATCGCGGCAAGAGCCGCAAAGGTGAACGCATAGCAAGATGCCAGGCCGTACAGACAGTAGTGCAGTGGACCGGGTGCGCTTCCCCATCCTCCCAGTGGGGTGGGCATGTCGGCATCTACAGTGAAGGTTCCCCCCTCGACCTCCATCTCAGAGCGAAACTGAGGCTGCCCTTCTTCGAATATCCACTTTCCCGTGACCTTGGGGGTTATTTTTCCATTCGCGGAGTCCCCCTTAATCGCTTCCATTAGCTTCGTCAGGCTCTCCATGTTCACGTGGTTCATAACACCGTTATATCTGACAGCCTATATGCGTCTTGTCTACGTCCAAGTATGTTTTCTCGAATCTCTTCGATCCCGCATGGCCTCACTTCCATAAGCTTCTCGCAAATGAATCTAGTGGCTGATGAAATCGTTTCGGGGAATCAGATGTCAAGATAAGCGGGAAGTGGGAGGACGGAAGTGAGTTCGAGGCGTACGACTGCACAGCAATCAAGAATGTCCGAGTTCATCAGGAGCACTGACACTTCTCCATCGATGGACTGCATGCGGGTGCTGTGGTTTCAAGTTCCGAGGGATGAGCAATCCTATCCATCCGAGCGCTAGCTTCTTATATGAGTTGTTGTGAGGACGAAACCCTTTTCGGGACACACGCGATATTGGGTGAACGGGTGACCATATGACCGAGATAGAAGTCTTCACTGCCAGCTGTCCGCTGTGCAAGGAGGCGATGGAGATCATCAAGCGCGTGGGGTACGGGAAGTGCACCGTGACCGAGTACAATCTCTTCGAGAGATGCGAGGACAAGGTCTGTCTCGAAAAGGCGAAGGAGTACGGCATTCGGGCGGTCCCGACGATGGTCGTGGATGGAAAGGTCGCCGTGCAGGGCAGACCGACGGAGAGGCAGGTCAGGCACTACCTCGGCCTGTGATGGGGCTCGACCAATCGGTGCAGCGATGCAGGAGGCGCGATGATGCAACTGAAATCCACGATCCGATGTCCCGAATGCGGGTACGAAAAGGAGGAAAGGATGCCCACGGACGCCTGTCAGTTCTTCTATGAGTGCACAGGATGCGGGACCCTTCTGAAACCGAAGAAGGGTGATTGCTGTGTGTTCTGCTCCTACGGCAGCGTCAAGTGTCCGCCGAAGCAGAAGGAGCGAGCGTGAGCGTTCGCCTGACCGCTTCCGTAGCCGCGGTCAGAGATGGATCTTGACGCCAATGGACGAATCGTTGGCCTCGACTCGTTCCGGTTGTCACAGGCACCAACAGTGGACTGGCTGTCGGCTTGAAGGCAGATTCCATCTCCAGCGTGGAGAACTTCCAGACTATCTGAGGGACTACTCCGTCGGAGGTGTCCGACCTCTTCTGATCGCCATGATTCCAATGACGGCCAAGATCGCGGCTATTAGGACGACCAGGGCGATTATCAGCTCGATCGGGAAGCCCGCTTCGGACGCTTTCTCGCTGATGGTCACGTCCGTGGACACCTCAGATGTGCCTCCCCTGCCATCCGAAGCAGTCACGGTCACCGTGTACGTGCCGGCCTCGGAATAGGAGTGCGTCACGGACGACCCGGACCCCTCGAGCCCATCGCCAAACTCCCAGGAATAGGTGAGGCTGTCACCATCGGGGTCCGATGCCGTGGCATCGAAGGTTATCGTCTCATCGACATCCGCGGTCGTGGAACTGGCGGTTGTCGTGGGCGTGGAAGGTGGCTGGTTCGGCTGCTCGAAGACCAGTCTGAACACGTCTGCGCCAGTCGTCAGATGGTCCGAGCCTCCACTGTTGTCGAACACCGCTACGGCGAAGAAGTACTCCGCCGTGCTGGAGATATCTGAGAACTGGATGTCGTCTGTGCTCCCTGTCTCCAGGCTCCTCTTCCACTCCAGTGTCCACTCTCCGGAGCCGAAGACCCCTGCCGTCTCGATGTCTCCCCTGCTGCCGGCAGGTCTGGATTGGTAGTAGCCGGGTATCAGCGTGGTATTCGAGACGAAGGTTCCCACCTCGTCGAGCAGCGTTCCGTTCGTGTACACGCCGACGATGGTCTTGGCCTCACTTCCATCAATCTCGGACTGCAGGATGGAATCGGCATCATCGCCAGTAGCGCCAGGCTCCCAGTACAGGGGAATATCGGCGCTGTTCGCTGGATCGTCGGTGAACGCGAGAGTCTGCAGGTTGTCGGAATAGCCGCCGGAGGTCTTCGAGTCCGAGTGACGTCCCGTGGAGTTCCAGTACTTGTCATCCATCCAACCGGATGGGTTCGTCCTTACGGACTTCCAGTGCCATGTGTCCACGACCTCTCCCGCGGTCTCCGTTCTCATAAGTGGCGGGTGGCAGAGTATCAGGCCTCCTTGGTCGTTGAAGTTGGATACGGATACGTCCCACACAAAGGACAGCCTGTCCTCGTTCCCTCCGCCCTGCGTCCACTCATCAGAAGGGCCGTCGTATGACCATTGATTCTTCGTGACGCTCTCCGTTGGGTCACCCCAGGTCGCCAGGAAGAAGATATCAGTGGACGTGTAGGCGGTCTTGATCTCGACGTCCGCGCTCCCAACCGTGACCGTCAATGCGGTCGCATCGTTCCATGCCGCGTCCGTTCCGTCGCCGTCGATCGTGACCGCTGAAACGGCTAGTGCGGATTCGATCGTCCCTTCCACCGCTCTGGTCCCTGCACTGGCCCCGCCTAGCTCTGGTGAGAGCGGCAACGCCAACAAGGCTGACAGAGCAACCACGAAGAGAATAGGCCAAGCGATTCTCTTGTCCTTCAGGTTCATTTCAGTCCTCCTATCTTTCTTCACATGACACCTCAGCATTGTGCGGTGTCCTGGAATCGCCCCCAGATGAAAGCCGTTCTTCATGTGACTTGGCCTTTATGAATGTAAACTCAGGTCTCCTCTTGATGCAGGTCAGGGCTTCGATGTGAGAGCTCTCGGATGTCGGCCCTGCATGTATGAAATCGTTTCGGGGGAAACCGCTTACCTTCATATCATCCCCACTTCATGCTCGTTGTTCGAAAGCCGTACAAGCTGAGGGGAGCGCTTCAGGAAGTCCTTCCTGTTCACGCAAAGGATCTACTGGTCTCCTGAGTTTCGGTCCTCATTGCGCGTTTGCTGTCACGACCGTGCTACAGGAGCCCACTCCTGCTGAGGACCTCCGTGACCGATTCAACCGCCCGGTCCAGGTCCTCCGTGTTCTTCGCGCCCGTGAGGACCATCTTGCCCGAGCCGAAGAGCAGGCAGACTATCTTGGGATCCTCCAGCCTGAGAACCAGCCCGGGGAACTGCTCCGGCTCGTACTCCAAGTTCAGGTCAAGCGAGATGGCGATGTTGTTGAGGTTCAAATCACTGCCGAGGTCGCACACGGCCACGATGTTCTGAACCGTTATCTCCGGATGCCGTTCAACGGGCAATCCAGCCTCCAGCAGTTTGCCCGCAACGATGTCCACGGACTCTCGAACATCATCGAGGCTCTTCCCTCCTGTGCACACCACCTTCCCGGTTCTGAACAGGAGAAGAGCGGTCTTCGGCTTCTTCATGCGATAGACCAATCCTGGGAACCTCTCGGAATCGTACTGTGCGTTTTCGAGTACCAACACAAGGGCGTCCAGGTCAAGCCTATCGGCAAGCCGCGTGGATGCGACTATGTTCTGTACTTCCGCCTTCTTCGGGGCTTCGCCCACGCCCCAGCATAACAGCAGTTGGCGAAAAAGCTTTCGGAACGACTAAAGCACGATGGGAGAGGCTATCAGACGTGGAGCGAAAGGGAACGGTTGCGACGGTGCCCACGTCTGGCGGTGTGCACGCGAACGAGGATTGGCTCCGTCTCCCCGGCCATCGACTCCGCGGGTATGGAATCGTTTCGGGGCAGAGAATGACAGGCTCCCCTATGGACGACGACTGCTTCTCCGGAACCGCAAAGATTGAGGCAAGACGGAAGCTAGTCGTAATCCCCTAGTCCCCTGACAATCAATATGACACCTATGACAAAGAATATGAGGAAATCAATCCAACCGCATATGGGGCTATATACACCAACGAGAGGCAAGAATAGAACAATGATGGACATGACAATGAAGAAGACGCCCATCAGAGTAATTCCTAGTCTCACTTGATGCCTCCCTCTCGAACGAGTTATCGACCTGCCCATATGAAATCGTTTCGGGGCAGAGAATGACAGCCTCCCCCTGGAGGATGACCTCCCTCCAGGCGGTCAGGCATCTCTCTTGGAAGTTGTGCGGAAGGTTCATACCTCGAATGGGCTTTCCAGGAGCGCTTACAAAAGCATCCCTCCACAACCTGGGCTGCCTTTCTCAGGTGGCCCCTTTTTTTCCCGTGCCCTTCCTGCAAGACGACCAAGAAGATATGTCCGCTGGTCGTACAAGAAGACAATCGTGGGAACGGGTCTCCTCCTCAGTAGACAGGAACAGAGTCGGGTTCTTCCACGGCCGGAGCATCCTCGAAGGGATCCTCCTTCAATCGCAGGCGCTCCGCAACCTCCGTACAGAGCCGAGACAACCTCTCGTGCCCCATCAAGGCGTACACGGTGGCCTTCAACCTCCACACGGACGGATAGTTCGTCCTAACCCTCGTGACCTGGTTGAGACAATAGAGGGCTTGCTTGTATTTCTCCAGCCATGCAAGGGTCACCCCTTTCGAGAACCAAGCGTCCACATCCCCGAGGTCCATCTCCAGTCTCTTCTGACATGTCCGAAGGAGCTTGAGAATTTCTTCTGGCCGATCACGCTTGTTTCCCATCATCCAGCAATCGTTCTCAGAAACGATATTCCTTTCCATCCCGAAATCAAAACTGATAAGCTATATGGACTGCTCCTCAGCTCTCTCCTGACACAGCTTGGCCATCTTCTCATTACCAAGCTGCCCGTATATCCTGGCCTTGAGCATCCAGATCCCTGGATAGAAGGGATCTCTCTTTGTGATCACTTCCAGGGTTTCGATGCATTTCTCATAGTCCTCGGTCTTTGCCAGCCAAGCGGCCTTGGCGAAGAGCGCGTCCAGGTCCAACGGGTTCTTCTGCAGCCTCTCTCGGCATTGCTGCTGCCAGAACCCCGTATGGTCCCAATCCTTCTGTTCTGCACCGTTCTCGGACATTGTCGTGATCACTCGCCCAGATGTGGGAGCTGAGGACATGCTACGAGGGAGCCCATATCTTTCTTTCCGAGCTGTTATCAAACTGGATAATGGGACTGCTGGAGAGGATTCTCGGTGCAGGATTCCCCCGCCTTCGGGAGGTCAGGGCGATCGAAACGCCAATGCCCCCTCGGACAAGAAGAAACGTCCTCTTATCGGCTCCTCTGGGACCGTTTCAACAATCACACATCAAGGCCAGGATGACTTTCCCCCATTGATAATGGCGGAGGAATCTTTTTATGTCCCCCTCTCGTGAGAAATCAGAATCTCAGCCTACAGCTGAGGAAATGGAGGATACTGAATGAATCTGGATAAGGAAGCGTTTGGAATGAGAAATGGTTCAAGGAACGTGCTCTCGATTCTCGTGGGCATTCTGGTGATCAGCTCTGCCGCCCTGACCTTTGTGCCTTCAGCGGAAGCTCAATCGATGGGTCAGCTGGAGCCTCCCTATTCCGACAATGGCTTGGACACCGACCTACCGCCAGACGGGCTGTTCGATCATCTCGTCGTGAACGTAAGCATCAACGTCACCCAACCCGGCGATTTCGTCTTGGTCTCGGAACTGCGCGACAATGCGGGCATCATATACATCACCGACGCCTTCAACTTCACCTGGCTGGACGTGGGAGTCCACGTGGTCCCGCTTTGGTACACTGGATATGCCATTCGCCTCTCGGGCATCGATGGTCCCTATGTAGTCAACATGGGACTTCTCAACGACACGTTCGCGATGATAGACAGCGGCTCCTATCTGACGGGTCCCTATCTTGCGCAGGACTTCCAAACGACTCCAGCAGGCCTCCTCCCTCCACATTCCGACCACGGAATGGACACGGACAGTGACACGCTCTTCAACTTCCTCGTGATCGATGTCGCCGTCGACGTGAGCGAAGCCGGGTTCTATGATGTCGGTGCAGCCCTCCTTGACGGCACTGGAATGATATTCATAGATTTCGAGTCCAACTACACCTATCTCGATGTAGGGCTCCAAACGGTGGTGCTCCGATACAGAGGGTACGTAATCTACTCCGCCGGGGTGGACGGTCCCTACAGGGTCGAGCTCGAGCTGTATGACGATTCCTGGAACTTCCTCGACAACGGTACCCATATGACCCAAGCGTATCTCCACACGGATTTCGAGCAGACTCTCCCCGCAGAGTTCTCGCCTCCACATTCCGACTACGGTCTGGATGGAGATGGAGACACGCTGTACGACTTCCTTGTGGTTGATGTGACCCTCAACGTTGACGAGGCGGGACTCTACGAGATCTGGGGAGACCTTTACGATAGCACGGGGATGATCTACATTACTGATGTCGGTGACTTCTTCGATCTCGATCCAGGACTTCAAACGGTAGAGCTTCAGTTCCTGGGATACGACATATACGATGCGGGGATCGACGGCCCGTATACGGTCGAGCTGATGCTGTTTGACTATGATATGAACCTTCTCGATACCGATACCCATGTGACCAGCGCATACCTCCACACGGAGTTCGATCCGCGGCCCGGGCGGTTCAGTCCGCCCCACAGCGATCACGGTCTGGACACGGACGTCCCGACGGACGGATTCTTCGACCTCCTTGTCCTGAACGCCTCGGTCGACATCGATGAACCGGGGATGTTCCTGGTTCAAGGCATCCTGTTCGACGGAACCATGACCCTCCAATTGATGGGGACGAACTTCACACAGCTCGCTGTCGGCCTCCAGACGGTCGAGCTCTCGTTCGGTGGCCCAGGCATATACACTTCTGGATTTGATGGTCCTTACTTCGTCATGCTCATGCTCGGAACCTTTGTCGGTGAAGATATGGCCATGGTCGACCAGGATTTCTACGTGACGAATCCATATAACTACACAGATTTTCAGCCAGTGAACCCCGGAATGATATGGGGCTACGTCTACGAAGCCGCAACGGGCAGTCCGCTTCCTTCCGCGGAGGTGCAGGCTTTCAACTACACGTACGGACACAGCAATAGGGCACTCACGGATCCGACTGGCTATTACGAGATGAACCTCTTCGAAGGGGAATTCCATGTTCTTCTGGACGATTCGGACCTCCAGTCCGATCTGACCGTGGTTCCCGTTGTTGGCTCCACGGAAGTGACGGCGTACCTGGAAGAATCCCCTCCCATGAGCATGTCCTCGGACATATCCTTCCTCGACTGGGACAATGCGAACCTGAGTGCGGATATGACCATGGAGGAGGACAATCAGACAATGAGGGTCATGATAGACTTCATGTACGGCAACAGGGACGGCTACCTGGATCAGGGAGAACTGGACCTGTTCTTGGGACTCGTGGGTGGACCGCCCGGGGAGTTTGACAATACGACCGAGATCATGTTCGTGGACGGTATCCACTACGACCTTGACCCAGCGTCCTTCCAATTCGATATCGGTGGGGAAGGACCCGTGGACCTGAAGACTCCCTTTTCCATGCATCTTAGCGGAAACTACACCTCCAACGTCACGATACCCGTAGCACCCTCTCACCTCATCGAGCTGAATATGACGTACGACACCGATGAGGAAGTATCCATGGGCTACATGAACATCCCAGCAACCTACGTTCTGGACGCCTTCGATCCCGTGTCGAACATGTCAATCAGTGGTCTGGGCACATCTGCGATCCTCATCGACCCGCTCGGTGATCCGGACCCTGGCGACGGAGTGGACTACGTCTGGGTGAATCTGACAGTGACAGCGACCACGGGTTTGTTCGCGCCCGAAGTGAGAGATGTGTTTATCGACGGATCTTCGGTGACGACATACTATCTCTCAGCACTTCCCACCACATTCGATTTCACAGCGATCGTGGATGATACTCTCTCAGGGAACTCCAACATTGGCGGTGCCAACTACACGACACCCACTCCCGCAACATGGCCCGGAACGCCAATGAGTGCAATTGACGGTGCGTTCGACGAGCCGGTCGAGGATGTCAACGCGACCGTGCCGATTCCTGCTTCGCCAGGGATTTACGACTACTACGTCCATGCCTGGGACAGCATTCCGACGTTCAACGGCAGTGCCCCGTACGCGACCCTCACGATTGTTGACGACCTCCTGCCCGAGATATCCGGCGTTGCCATCGACGGTCAGAGTGCAGTGATCTACAACCTGTCGTCTCTGCCCTCGAGCGTGACGCTCACGGCGGTCGTGAACGACACAGGTTCAGGCGGTTCTGACATCGGCGGGGCGAATTACACGACGCCTGCGGCTGCGACTTGGCCAGGTACACCTATGCAGGCCGAAGACGGAACCTTCGATTCGCCCGTTGAGATTGTGACCGCTCAAGTGGTCCCGCCAACCCAAGCGGGAACCTACGACTACTACGTCTATGCTTGGGACACTGGCGAGGGATACAATGACAGTGCTCCATTCGCGACCCTCACAGTAGTAGACGATCTCCCGCCCGAGATATCGAATGTGCGGGTAGATGGACAGACATCGGTCATGGTCGGATCTGGAACCGAGGTGGTGCTAACCGCCACGATTGACGACACTGGCACGGGCAACTCGAACATCGCAGCGGCCAACTACACGATAGGTGTGATGAACTGGCCAGGAACGCCCTTGAGCTCCTCCGACGGTGCCTTCGACTCACCTCAGGAGGATGTCAACATAACGATAGACACCACGGGCTGGACGGATGGCAGTTATGAAATCTGTGTCTATGCTCAGGACAGCGGTGAGGGATATAACAACACCGCTCCATTCGCGACCCTCACGATAGTAGACGATCATCCGCCCGAGATATCCGAGGTTGCCATTGACGGCCAAAGTGTAGCGACCTACTATCTGTCGTCATTGCCCTCAGTCGTGGTCCTCACCGCAACCGTGGACGATACGAACACCGGCGATTCCAATATCGGCGGGGCGAACTACACGACGCCCGCGGCCATGTCTTGGCCAGGTACAGCCATGCAGGCCGAAGACGGAACATTCGATTCGCCCGTTGAGAACGTGACCGCTCAAGTGGTCCTTCCAACGCAAGCGGGAACCTACGACTACTACGTCTACGGTTGGGACGACGGTGCGGGATACAACGACAGTGCCCCGCATGCGACCCTCACGATCGTTGACGACCTCCCGCCGGAGATATCGAACGTGCGGGTGGATGGACATAGAGCGGTTACCGTCACACCTGGAACCGATGTGTTGCTGACCGCCGTGATCGACGACACCAGCACGGGCGACGCGGACATCGGAGCAGCCAACTACACGATAGGGCTGACGGATTGGCCGGGAACAGCGATGGACCCCACGGACGGCTCCTTCGATTCCGCTCAAGAGGATGTCAGCGTGCTGATAGACACGAGCGGTTGGTCGGAGGGCAGCTATCAGGTGTGTGTCTACGCCTCGGATAGTGGGCCAGCGCACAACACGACCGCGGTCGAATGCGCGGAGATAGTGATCGATGAGACCCCACCCTCGATAGATGATGTCCTGGCGGAGCCCGATCCTCAGGATGCTGAGGAAGAAGTGGTCGTCTCTGCCAGCATAACGGATGCGAACGGGATAGCCGAGGTGAGGATCGAGATAAGGGATCCAGAGGGCAGTCTCGTTGGTAATTTCTCGATGACCTATGGCGTTGCCGAGAAGTATGAGCACACGCGCGCCTACGATGCGACGGGCACATACACTTTCACGATATGGGCAACGGATGAGGCCGGGAATGTGGCATCCGAGTCCGGAGACTTCAGCATCCAAGGAGAGGCATCTGCTGGTTTCCTGGAGCAATACTGGTGGATCATCCTGATAGTGGTTATCGCGGTGGTGATACTGGTGGCACTAGTGGCTCTGAGGCGAAAACCGGTGGTTGCGGGAGATGAAGAGATGCCACCGCCTCCAGAAGAAGAGATCCCGCCACCCCCCGAAGAAGAGCTCCCGTGAGGAATCACTGAACGGACCGCTGAAGAGTCGGCAGGAGTAGGCCCGCCCAGATGGAATCGTTTCGGGGGCAAGACTATGGTACATTGATGATCTCCCTTGCCAATACGTTGTCATCGGCCGCCCAGATCAGTATGATCTCGTACTGTGAACCAGACTCCAGACCTTCCAGAGTGAAGAAGTCCCCGCCAGACAGCTTGCCATCGCTCATGAGGTCCGTGAAGTTCAGGTGTTCGCTTGCAGGACCGATTCCTATGTTACCATCAGACAGGACCCTCGGAAAACCGGACCATGGTGTGCCGTCCTTGAGAGCCGATACCTTGTAGTCCTCCAGAGGCTCCAGTCTGCTCGGTGAGGACACCTCAATCTCCATACCGAAAGGGGACCAGACAAGGTCGACAACCGGTACACCTGTGGATTCAGAGCAGGGGTGCAAGGGGGAGATGCTCACGTACAAGAACACAATCCAGAGGATCAGGGAGGCAGTGCATATGATGAAGGGAACCAGCCACTTCCACGTCTCTGACTTCCGAGTACTCCTTCTCGGCTTTGTTGGTTCCTCGTTCGCACCGTTATTCGTTCCGGTTCCAGGCACTCGCCAATCCCTCAACAGACTCATCTGTTTCGAAGTACAATATCGTTTCGCCGGGAGATGGCTGGACTCGACCGGCCCATATGAAATCGTTTCGGGGGACTACCCGAGCGGGACGGTCCAGACGATATCCGCCTCCACCCTCACCCAGTACGCGTATCCCGCCTGAAGCACTTCGAAATCCTCGAGCACTCGCAAGCAGTGCGGAAGGCCGGGTGCATAGAATCCCTCCACTCTCGTCGCTCCCGTTCCAGCCTTCAGGTCCGCGACCGTGTATGTGAGATTGAAGGACGGGAATCCGACGAGATTCCATCCGCTGAGTAGCTGAACGGTCGTGCTGGCAGGAACCATGCCCGCCACGGTGAGGTCGGAGCCCATCGTCACGTTCACCCACAATCCCATTGCGTGGTCCATACGGTCAAGGTCTGTCTTGTAAGGCCTGTGCCGAGCGTAGTATCTCCACTCCTTCCCGGCAGGGTCGTAGAACCACGCCCTGTCGAACGTCAACGTCTGAAGGACCGCCTCCAGGCTCTCGTCGACCTGCATCAACGGGACCGATATGAAGTTGACTCCCGCGGACAGCTGTCTCACGAACTTGCCGGCAGTCTCATTTGTCACGTTCCACTTCGCCATCTCATCCACGGAATGGACTCTGTAGAAGTAGCTGCTCGGGTCCCCATGCCCGGCTCCTGAATCGACGTAGGTGTAGCTCGGAGAGCCGTCAGCGACGACCTCATCAAGATACGAGTACGGGCCGGCATAGCCCGTCGCCCGCCAGACCTCGTACATCACCGTCCCGCCGGGCTGGCTATCGTCCGCCGCGGCATTCCACGTGATGGAAACGTCCTCGTGACTTCCCCCAACCAGGATCGCACTCTGCAGGACCGACGGCAGTGGGGGTGTGTCATCGGGTATGATGGTCATGTCCGGACAGATATCGAGAGCAGTATTCGAGGTGATCTGCGTCTGATTGCCGCCATCACGATCCATGATCCAGATCTCCCCATATCCCGACAGGAAAGAGTTGTAGGCGATTCTGCCGCTGTCGGGAGACCAACAAGGACATGAGTCCTCACCGAGATTGAATGTAAGCTGCGTCTGGTTTCCGCCGTCCGGGCCCATCGTCCAGATGTCATAGCCTTCATCGATTCTGTCCCCAGTTAAGGCGATTCTCGTCCCGTCCGGAGACCAGGCAGGCCAGATGTCCCAGCCGGAGTCTGATTGGATTTCCGTCTGGTTGCTCCCGTCCGCGTCCATCACCCAGATGTTCCGGCCCAACCTGTCGCTCGCGAAGGCTATCCTCGAACCGTCGGGGGACCAGGTGGGCTGTGTGTCCTCGCTGACGTTCGTCGTGAGCTGGACCTTGTCGGCCCCGTCCGAGTCCATGACCCAGATGTCGAAATCGCCGTCCCGGCTCGATGTGAACGCTATCATGGTGCCGTCCGGTGACCACGCGGGATCGGTGTCATCGCTCGGGTGCGTGGTCAGCTGAGTCTTGTTGCTGCCGTCAGCGTCCATCACCCAGACGTCATAGTCCGTCCCATTCCAGTTTGCATACGTGATCCTCTCTGCGCCGGGCGACCAGCCGGGGAACCTGTCTTCAAACGAGACGGTCGTCAGTTGGACCAGATCGCTTCCATCGGCGTCCATCTTCCAGATGTCCCAGTTCCCGGTGCGCATGGAATGGAACACGATCTTCTCGACACCGAACAGCGCGGTCACTTCGGGACCCGCCCGCTCAGGAAGGAAGACAGCATCCTTGCCGTCCGAGGCGCTGAACGCGAAGGTGTAGTCGCTTCCGTCGGAGTAGAGATTGACGGAGAGAGAGTAGTTGGCACCCGCGATCCAGTCACCGGGAGCACCCTTCCAGCTGTCGAACTTCAGGTCATAGGGGCTGCTGCCAAAGGGAACGCCGCTCTTGTTGATCCACACACGCACATACGCGGCGGGATCGTTGTCCTCGTCGCTGTAGATCACGTTGTACGTGAACCTGCTATTCTTCGGGCCCGCAGAGGGCGTCACCTCCCCTCCCGCCAACATGGGCGGCTGCGGGACCGGAAAAGTGCTGTTCGCGTATCCGATTCCAGTGGTCCCACTGAAGCCCAACCCTCCATACCACATGTCGTATCCCGTCGGAGTTGCCAGAACACTAGATCCCATTGGACCCTGATCATCCCAGTCTCCCGGAGAACCCTCGGTAAGAATGGGATTGTCTACGTGTCTAGTCCAATTGATTCCGTCGGGAGAGGTGGCGTAGCCGATACGCGCGTAATTGGATCCATCGACGCCCGAGTACCACATCTCGTAGTTCGAACCGTTGACCAACACACATGGCGCTGCAACACCATCGGAGTCCCATTCGCCTGGAGCACCGACATCAAGTACTGGATTGCCGCCGTATTTCGCCCAAGCGATTCCGTCGGTCGAGGTGGCATACCCAATCCGGAGGAGTCCGTCCGCACCCTGACCGGTATACCATGCGTGATAGACGCCGCCAAGATAGCGAACGGACGCGTACGTTGTCGCATTTCCATCCCACTCACCTGGGGCACCAGGAGTGAGAACGGGGTTCCCAGGATGTCTCGTCCAGGTCACGCCGTCTGTGGATACGGCATAGCCTATCTGGGGATACATGGCGATGTCCATTCCCGTGTACCACATCTTGTAGCCGGTGATGTCTGGCAGGACCCAGGGTGCCAGAGCACCAACCTCTTCCCAGCTTCCTGGGGGGCCAATGTCCATGACGGGGTTTGATGGATGCTTGGTCCACATCACCTTGTCCGGGGCGGTGGCAAATCCTATCCTCATCCTCTGCTCCATCCCCATCGTCAATGTCATGGCGGTGAACCACATCTTGTAGCCCGTGGGCTCCTCCAAAACATTGGGATGCATAACGAACCAGTCCCAGGCGAAGTCGGGGCCCTGTGTAACCACGGGATTGCCGGGGTATTTCGTCCAATTCGTCTGAGCTTGCACACCGTAGTGGGGACCGATGCAACACAGTAACAAAGAAAAGCACACAAAGCACCCCACCGAGGCTCTGAACTTCATCTCCTCCACCCGCAGCGAATCATCCTAATACCCACTTAAAAGCCTTCTGGTCGAGACCGTTTTTCACTTTGTGGAATGTCGTGCTTCCTCATCAAGAAGGACAGAAGCGGTACGATTGCTACTGCAACCCGTTCTGATCCTCCGATTCGTGGGCACTTCTGTCGAAGCTTCTTCGCTGGGCATTTGGCTAGGATGATTCTCGATGACCTCCATCGACCTCATGATCTGATGCTACCTTTCTCCTTCTGATGATAATCAGGAGGGCAAGCACTGCTATTGCCGCACACACGACTGCCACCCAGAACCAAGCCTGTTCGAGGATTGATTCCTGCTCGGGTGGTGTTACCGTGGGAAGCTCAAAGGGCCCGATAGGACTCATCAGCGGGTAGCGGTCCAGGCCGGTCGCTACCTGGATGTCATATGGAGTATCACCCATTCCGTCGCCACCGGGTTGGTCTTGGTTCGGGCCACTCTTCAGGTCGGGACCCGTGTAGTCATCCCAATAGTTGCCGCCTGAAGGATATCTGTCATCGTATTGATTGCCGTGTGAGTCATCCCAGACGTGTTCCTCGTTGTCCGCGAAGTTGTTGTGGAAGATTCTGTTGCCGTCGGATCCATGGAGGGACATGCCTCGAAGGGCATTCGAGAAGATGCTGTTGTTGGCAATCAGATTGTCATGAGAGAGTACGAGTCTCACGCCGATGTCGCTATCAAACAGGCTGTTGTCGGCAATCGTGTTGTTGCCTGAGTAGTGGAGTTGTACGCCGACTCCCCTGAACTCAATCCCATAGAACACGCTGAGTGAGGACAGCTCATTGAAGGTCAGATCATTCCAGTTCGAATAGTACATGTATATTCCCACGCCATTGTCTGTGAACGTATTGTTCATGATGATGTTGTGATCGGATGAATCCAGGTAGACACCTGTGACACCATTGAAACCTGTGGCTCTGCCTATGATGATGTTTTCGGCAATAGTATTGTTATTCGAAAGCCATGAGTAAACGCCTCGCTCGTGGTCCGAGATGCTGTTTCCGGTTATTCGGCAGTTCTCAGCAAGAAACAGCCTCATCCCATGATTTCCACTTGCTCCAATGCTGAACCCTGTAACGTTCACCCAGTCAGCAGATATGTCAACCACAATGTCAGTCCCATCGCCGACTATCGTCGTCGTGTTTCTGTCCTCTCCGACCAGGGACAGCGTCATGTTTATTTCGATGTTCTCCTCGTATGTCCCACTGTGCACAAAGACCGTATCTCCAAGGTCCGCAGCATCAACGGCTCCCTGTATGCTTGTGTAGTTGTCTGGGCCTGTCCCGCCCACATACAGAACTCGGGCCGCTGTGCCCTCTGGCAGCACAAGGAAGGCAACGAAAAGGGAACTCACGAATACTAGAAGTGAGACAGTCAGGCTCGCTCGCTTCATATTGTCCTCCGCGACGTTGCGTCATAAGCCGCGTATCTGCTTATAATTCTTCTTGCGGGGGCTCTGTCGTGCCAACGGATTGTCGCGCTCCCCATGAAGACGGACAGGAATGGTATGGTTGCCGCTGCAACGCTTCCCGCATGCTACCTCCGTGCCGCGTCTGAGGCGGGAGCGTCCTCCTCTTCTGAACGGGTCTCGGGGAGCATCCACTCACTTCTCGCAATGAACATCGCACCGAACGCGACGATCCACAGGAGCCAAACCACACTTTGGAGTCCGTTGACTATTACGTGCACATACCAGTTCTGCCAAGCCCAGAGTGGATCGAGACTGTTGTCTAGATGGGAGCTGGCGAACAGGCACGCGAATCCCGCGACGATGAGAACAATCCACAGCTTCGCGCCGAGGTCGAAAGCTTTCCGTCTGTCCGGTGTTCGACGGCGGCTTCCAGCCGATGAGATGTATACCAGTCCGCTTCCTGCTACGACGATCCCGAGCGCGGTCATATACCCCCTCCAGGTCCACTCTTCCCCCTCGACGTATCCGCGGTAGTCCGTGCATTCAAGGGACCCTTCGTAGACGTTGCAGTATGCCATGTACTTCCAATGCATGTTGAGGCCCAGCATGGCTACCGCTCCAATCGTTCCCAGGACAAACATGGTTGTCCCTACGAGAAGTCCGATCTCCATCCACGTTCTAGCCATTTCAGATCCCTATCACGTTGGCGGGCGGGAGCAGCCTCTCTTCCCGATCTCCTCCCCAACGTTGCATTCGAATCCACACTCATCCTAATATCCTTTGTGGAGACTCTGCGAAGCCTTTCGCATGCCGAACTTACTCAAGTGTTTCAGCGGGAACAACGACCCCATCGCGTCTAGGTGCTACTGCGCGACGTTCTGCTTTGATGCCTGAGAGCATGATCGTCGAGTGGACGGGCTACGGAACCCCGTAGTGTTTCTCGTAGAACTCCCTCAACTCGTCCTCCGAGGGAATCATGACCTTCTCCCAGATGTGCATGACATCGCGGAGCTCGTCCTCACCATTCTGCCCCTTGAAGAGGTTCCCGAGGAACTCCGTCCTCTCCTTGATGTCCCTCTCGGCGAACCGCACGATGTCCGCCGGGGAGTAGAACCTGAGCGGGTTGAACCGCTTCCCGAAGTCCTTCATCCCGTGCCTCTCTTCCAGTTCCCGCGGGTCTGGCAGGAGGTATCCGTATATCGGGTTCTCTATCCAGCTCTCGATCTTCCGTTGCTCCACGAGGTCCACGAGCGTCTTCGAGTCCTGGACTGTTATCTTCTCCCCCTGACCGACGTACTTCACTTCTCCGGCCATGTCCCGCTCGACCTCGCCTCTGTCATTCCTCATCGGCACGGGCTCGCCGTTCTCGTCCAGCTTCCGAACCTGATCTCCGTGCAGGTCGTACTCGCCCACGAAGCCAGCGTTGTTGATGAAGAAGACGAGCTTGCCGTCCGGACCCAGGCCGAGGTCCCGGTACATCTTCAGCTTGACCAGCGCCTGCCTGGACTGCTCCCCGACCATGAAGTCGGTGGCGGCGTAGGATCTGACCCTTGTCCCGACCTTCTGGGCGGCGATCGCCGAGGTGATTATGCTCTCGCACCCGCTGTCCATCGCCGTCGCCATTGCGGGGTCCGTCACTCGGAGCATCGGCTCCAGGACGTCGAACCTCTTGTAGCTGAGCGACTCGGACCGCAGCCACTTCTTCCCGCCTGAACTCCAGTTCGGGTTCAGCTCACTGAAGAGGAATATGAACCTCCCGTTCGTGGTCCCGCTCTTCTCGTATCTCGTGCACTGCAGGGGTCCCGCCTGCTTTCCCTCCTCGACCTCGGGGACGAGCACCTCGTAGTCAGCGATAGTCTTGCGGACGAAGTCCACATTCTCGCAATCGATGTTCATGGCTAGGACGATCGGGCTCTTCCCGCTCTCGTCGATCTGAGCGGACCTCATCAGGCCGGGCCACTCGGGGCTGCCGGGAACGAGACCCTCCGATTTGGCGAAGCTCGCCGCCTCCAGCCCAACGAGCTCGACGGAGTCCGTCTTCCCGCCTGAATCCAGAACGGGGCGTCCGAAGCACGCGTCGTCCTGCTCCAGCTCGGGCCCGACGGTGAGCGTGGTCTTTCCCGTCCCGCTCAGGCCCTTGAGGACCCTGTCCGTCGTGCACCCAGCATGGTACGATATCAGGCCGTCCAGCTCTCCCTTGTTCCACACAATCGTGAGGTTGGGCTTCTTGTATGCCCCGCCAAAATAGTCGATTCCGAGGCTGAGGACCCGCCTGACGTCATTCTTCATGTCCGTGAAGTCGTACAGCGTGATGGGTTCTTTCGGATCGTACTCGGGCCAGAACTCCTGGATCTCCTTCACGTACTCGGCGGGAAGGGGCTCCGGAATGATGTAGTTGAAGCAGTGGATGTGCATGCCCTCCTTTGGCGGGAAGATCATCATCCTCCCCATCCAGGCGATGTATGCGCTGTGCGGGTTCTCTACGGTCGTCGTTACCCTCAGTCCGACCTCGTAGCCAGACTCCCCTTGTATCCCTTCCTGAACGATCACTCTTGCCGTCCTCAGATATCGGAGGGCGACGTCGTAGAGCGCCTTGCCTATCTCTGCATCAAAAGGCCTCTGGCGGGTTCCGAGCGGGTAGTCCTCGGGCACCATGTAGAACGCCCTGTCCGGTCTTCGACCTGCCTGCGTGGAGGCGAAGAGGAACTGCCCGTCCTTCGTGAGCACGTAGTACGGCTTCAGGAACTCCTTGTAGAAGTCATCGTCCGGATTGTGCGTCACTTTCGAAGCGTCAAGTCGAATGTCGTCTTCCAACGAGAAGGTACCGTCATTCATCGAGGCCATCAACGCGGATTCTACCATAAAGGTTCCGCTTTCGGCCTAGCCCTTCCCCTTCGCTTTCCCCTTGCTCTTCGATGGGATGACCGAGAAACTCTCAACAGGGATGTCGACCGTGCGGCTCTCGAACGGTCTGTGCTTATAGGGCACGACCTCGACGTGAGGATAGGCGATCTGGACAAGATCGTCCTCGCTGAACCTCCTCAAGACGGCTGTGATTATTCGCGACCTGACCTCTCGCCTCCTCTGGGCCTGGCAGAAGTACACTGCGAACAGACGAACGGAGTAGTCGCCCAGCCTGAGGAGCACCCTGGGCTTTACAATGGTGATGTCCTTGATATCACTGAACTCGATCTTCTCCTTGACGAAGCTGGAGTACTTCTGCATGAACCTCCCGGCGACCTCCTCCGTCGCATCGAGCACATGCCTCTGGGCATTGGCGATATCGCTCTCGTACGTCACGTTGACCTCCAGTTCGTCCCAGATGACATTCGTGTCCTTGGTGTAGTTGAAGACATTCGCCTCCAGTACGAAGCTGTTCGGAATGGACGCAACTCGTCCTGTGAATGTGTCCCCGCTCATCCATCCGCCGAACTCGCGGACGGTCGTGTTCATTATGGATATGTTCGTGACGTATCCACTGACGTCCCTGATCTTGATCCTGTCCCCGAGCGTGTAGATCCCCCTGTAGACAAGAACAGCCCAGCCGACGATGTTGAGCAGCGGTCCTTGCAGGACGTAGATTGCCGCCGCGCTGACCAGGCCGAGGCTCAGGAGGCTCATGCCTCCCTCTGGACCGCCAGCCGCAATCCAAAGCACCGCTCCGAGGGCGACGAACCACGCGATGTAGCTGAGAATCTGGTATATGGCCGCCGCGTCCGCCTCCGATTTCGTTCTCGCGGAGAATGCATGTATGAAGAGGGGCCCCATGAGGTCAAGCCAGATCTTCGTGGCGATGATGATTAGCCCGGAGATTATGAACGGCGCGTATTCGCTCAGGGTGATGTCAAATGGAAGGAAGTTCGGAATGACCGAGTAGCTCCCGAGGAGTATGATGAGAATGATGACGAAGAGAATGAGGAGAAGCACCGTGGGCCATCTCTTCTTCCCGCTGGATGACATTGTTGGCAAACAGCCCCGCGAAACTATTTAGTCGTTGGTTCGCGGTTATCAATAAAGAAAACAGGGGCTACTTCACCCTCGCCAATCTCAGCGCGTTGAGGATGACGCCGAGGGACACGCCCATGTCTCCTATCGCGACCGCCATCCAGAGGGTCACGAGGCCGGGGAAAACGAGCACCGCGAACGTCAGCTTGACGGCGATGGCCGCCACGATGTTGCTCCTGACGACCCGCATGGTCCTCCTTCCCAGATTCAGCAGATAGGGCACCTTGGAGAGGTCATCTCCAAGCAGAGCGACGTCTGCGACCTCCAGTGCCGAATCGGACCCCGCGGCTCCCATGACTATCCCGAGGTCCGCTGCCGCCAGCGCGGGGGCGTCATTGACACCATCACCCACCATGGCGACCTTCCTTCCGCCTCTCGACATGGCCTCGATGGCGCTGACCTTCTCTTCGGGCATAAGATTCGCACGGAAGTCATCGATTCCCAACTGCCCAGCGATCCTCCTGGCCACGGCTTCGTTGTCCCCCGTTAGCATCACTAGGTCGCATTTCCCGCCTGATCGGAGCCTGAGCATCGCGTCCTTCGCCGAAGGCCTGACGCGGTCAGCTAGCGCAATCACGCCGAGCGGTTCGTCCTCCTTGCCCACGAACACCGTCGTCTTTCCCTGCCTCTCCAAGGAGCGCTTCTCCTCCCTGAGCGGGTTCGAATCGGTCCTGAACAGCCTGTCCGATCCGATCAGGTGCGGTTCCCCGCCAATCTCTCCCTTGAGGCCTTCTCCAGGTATCGACTGGAAGCTCTCAACGCACTCCAAGGGAACGCCCTCCTTCCCCGCCAACTCCGCGATCGCCAGCCCAAGCGGGTGCTCAGAGAGGCATTCCAGCGAAGCAGCTACGCGGAGGACATCTGCCCGTGAGTGACCGGTGAGCGGGATCACGTCGGTGACCTCCATTCTGCCCTCGGTCAGCGTTCCCGTCTTGTCGAACGCTATCGTGTCGATCTCCTCGAGCCTCTCCACGTATGCCCCTCCCTTGATGAGCACGCCGTTCCTCGCCGCGCTCGTGATGCTCGAAGCCATTGATACGGGAGTGGATATCGCCAGCGCGCATGGGCACGATATCAGCAGCAGGAGCAGGGCCTTGTAGAACCACACGTCGAACGGTTGGCCCAGGAGGGTTGGTATCGCGGCTACTGCCACAGCCATGAGGAGGATGGCGGGCGTGTAGTACTTCGCGAATCTGTCGATGAACCGGGCGGTCTCTGATTTCTTGTCCGCTGCCGATTCCACGAGCTGGATTATCCTCGACAGCGCCGTGTCGGAGGACTCCTTCGTGACGGTGATCTCGATCCTTCCTTCCCGGTTCACGGTTCCCGCGAAGACCTCATCGCCGACTCCCTTCCGCACCGGGACCGACTCCCCCGTTATGGGGGACTGATCAACGGTCGACTCGCCCACATGTATGATGCCATCGACACCGACCTGCTCGCCCGGCTTGACGAGAACGATTTCTCCCACAATGATGTTGCCGACTCTTGCGCGAACGAAGGCATCGCCCCGCTTGACGCTCGCCATCTTGGGCTTCAGGTCCACGAGCGATCTGAGCGAGTCCCTGGTCCTTTCCACCGAGTAGTCCTCGAGAAGCTCGGCGAGCGAGAAGAGGAAGAGGATTGCGGCTCCCTCGGCGAAGGCATCTATCAGCACAGCGCCCAGGGCTCCAACGACCATGAGGCCGTCCATGACGAAGCTCTTGTTCGCGATCGCCGTCATCATGCGTCTTGCCGGGAAGTACCCGCCGAGAATCATCGCAGCGACGAACAGGGACTCCGAGAGCGTGACTTGCCACCCGCCGATATCCAAGACCCCGGGATCCTGACCAGCGAGGGCAAGGAGCAGCCCAACCGCCAGGAACGACCCGGAGAGCAGGGCGAGGACGAACTCCTTGTTGGACAGGGAGAAGACCCTCTCGCCTTCCACCTCTTCCCTGAGGAACCCGTAGCCGAGTCGTCTAATCGCCCGCTGGATCTCCTCCAGCGACACCTTGTCCGTGTCATACTCGATCTCCATGCTCCCTGTCGCGAAGCTGATGGATACACTCCTCACGCCTGCGAACTTGGAGATCCTCTTCTCCACGCTCTCCACGCAGTCTATGCAGTGAAGCCCTTCGACCCTCACCTTCTGCCTGTCAAGCGCCATTCACCCTCCCTCGGTTCACTCATTCATGTGTTCGACGGTGGTCTTCAGCAGTTCCCTCACGTGCTCGTCATAGAGGGAGTAGTAGACGTTCTTCCCCTCTCTTCGGTCCCTCACGAACCCGAGGGACCTGAGTGTCCTGAGCTGATGCGATATGGCGGACATCGACATATCGAGCAGGAAGGCGAGCTCGCACGGACACAGCTCTTCCTCTGAGAGCGCGTACAGGATCCTGATGCGCGTCCCGTCCCCAAGAGCCTTGAACATCTCCGCGAGTCTGTAGAAGGCATCCCGATCGAGCATCTTACCAGCGACTTCCGCCACCTTGGCCTCGTCAACGGACTCGCTCTTGCACGTCTCCATCTCCGTCATGATATCGCCTCTTATGAACACTTGAGCAAGTATTCAATTGTTTTCCCCATATATAAAGCCCGCGAAAAGTGGAAGCATGGGCCCAGAGAGATTTGAACTCTCGACCTCCCGGTTTCCGAGGGTTCCTAAGGGAACCATATCAGCCGGGTGCTCCAGCCAAACTAAGCTATGGGCCCGCGCCAGTACGATACCTGCGAGCCGATTTAAAAGTTATGCAATTGATAATGATAACAATCATTGATAATAACCAGACAGAAAGGCTTTTATTAGCCCTGCCAGATTTGTTGGCAGTGATGGAATGGACGTTCTCGAAGCGATGAAGCAAAGAAAGAGCGTTAGGAGCTATCAGCCTACGCCTCTCTCTGCGGAGCAGATACAGAAGGTTTTCAACAGCGTCAGAATGGCTCCTTCCGTCGACAATCTGCAGCCGTGGAGGTTTGTGATCGTCACTGATGAGGACGTGAAGAGACAGCTGGCTGCAGCATCAGGCAACCAGAAATGGATTGCCGAAGCACCTTTGATAGTGGTGGCCTGTGGGTTGTTGGATGAGGCACAGGGCATGATAGGGGGATACATGAGCAGCTATCCGGTGGACGTGGCACTGGCCATGGCCTATCTGACCTTGGCGGCCGAGAACGAGGGCCTGGGCACATGCTGGATCAACTCCTTCAACGAGGAGAAGGTCAGGTCAGCCGTCCAGGCGTCCGAGGACGTCAAGGTGATCGCTCTAACGCCCCTGGGAGTGCCCGGAGGAGACCCAGAACCATCTGGGAGGAAGCACCTGAACGAGATCGTGTGCTACAACAAATGCGAATGAGCCTCAGAGAGAAGGTAGAATGATACCCAAGGCCAGATTGGGAGACCAGAAGCTGTACTGCTCCTTGTGCGGAGCGGAAGTCAGAGAGGAAGAGATAAGCTGCAGCAGCTGCGGGTCCGACTTCCGTGACGAGTTCGAGGCGTATCGCTGCCCATCCTGTCTTTCGATAGTGCGGGCGGGCACGAACGAGTGTCCCAATTGCGGCGCGTCCATCAAGCCCCTGGACATCGAGAGCCCCCGCGAGGACGACAAGATGGAAGAGGATTTCCTGAGAGAGCTCGTCGAGAGCACCGCTCTCGCGGACACCTCGTACCGGATATGGGAGCTGGCCGAGCCCTTCCAGAGAGTGATCAGGCTGAGGAGGAAGAAGCTAGAGCAGATGAACGTCCTGCTCCAGTCGGCCCAGAAGAGGATAAGTGAACTGGAGAGCGCGACCGACGAAGTGGAGATGATGGAGAAGTCCGAGCTCGAAAGACAGGTCGCACAGCTTGAAGAAGAGAGGAACGAGATCCTGGAGATCGAGAAGGGCATCATCGAGATGGAGACGATCTACAGGAACCTTCTCTCTCTGCAGGAGACGGAGCTCAAGAGGAAGGAGGACAACCTGAAGCTCCGCCTGGAGATCTTCCAGAAGGAGATCGTGAGGCGGGACAAGGACAAGAAGCGGCTGCTCGATTGGGAGTGCTCGCTCAAGGAGAAGGAGGAGGAACTGGCGAAGAAGGAAGGCTCGCTCGAGAACCAGGGGCAAGAGATCGAGGAAGTGGAAAGGAGGATAACGGAGGAGGTCGAGGCGCGCCTGGCGGAAGGGGAATCTGGCGGGAGCGCTGAGGCGCAGCTGTCGAAGCTCGAAGAGGTCCCTGACCCGGACCTTCAGCGGGAGAACGAAGAGAAGATCGAGTCCCTGGGAAGACGGATCGGAGAGGTCGAGGGCGAGATGGACAGGATAGTGAAGGCCAAGGACGTTCTCGAGGACCAGAGCCGCCAGCTCTCGGACCAGAACCACGAGATGAAGGACGTCCTGAAGGGGCTCGATGCCCTCCTCGGGGAGTTGCCTGACAACATCGTTCAGGAGTTTGCCAAGTCAAAGGATTTCGAGAAGTACGAGAAGGTGCTGGAAAGCTGTGAGGGGTAGATGAGATGGGACTGAGAGAAAGAGCCAAGGAGATGCTTTCGGGGGATGTTGAGGCCAAAGAGGTCGAGGTCTACGACGAGACCGAGGAGTTGAGGGGGGAGATCGAGAGACTGCAGGACGAGCTGAGGTCCGCGCAGGATGAGATCGGATCGCTTCAGGAGAACGTGAAGAGCAAGGAGAAAGCACTCTCCGAGCAGAAGAAGCAGCTCTCAGCGCGTAAGAAGGACCTCAAGAAGGCCGAAAAGGAAGCAAAGCAACTCGCCAGTGAAGGGAAGAAGGAATCGGCGGGGGAAGTCGAGAAGCTGAAGACGCAGCTGGAGAAGGCGAAGGCAGACGCGAACGGGCTGGATGAAGAACTGAAGTCCCTTCGGGAGAAGTTGAAGATCAAGACCAAGGAGGCGAAGCAACTCGCCACGAAAGGAAAGAAGGAGTCCGAGGCCGAATCCGAGAGACTGACCACCGAGCTGGAGGAGGCAAGTGCCGACCTGAGCAAGCTGGAGGGAGAACTTGGGACGGCTCAGGAAGAGCTGAAGATCAAGGTCAAGGAGGCAAGCAGAGCGGACAAGCTCGCCAAGGAAGTTGAGAAACTCAAGGGCCAGATCGGCACAATGGGCGAGGAACGAGAGAAGGAAGAGAGGTCCACATCGGACTTCGAGCAGCGGGAATCGGAACTGCGGAGCGAGATCGGGGAGAAGGACAAGCGGATATCAGAGCTGGAAGGGGAAGTCGAGGGCACAGAGAAGAGATCCGGGACCCTGGAGAAGAAATCCAAGTCCCTCGCGCGCAAGAAGAAGACCCTCGACGGCAGGGAAAAGGACATCTCCGAGGCTGAAGTGAAGATATCAGAGGCAGAGAAAGAGCTCCAGTCCAAGGAACGGAAAGTCGCGGAACTGAAGCAGACGCTCGAGGAGAAGGAGAGAGAGCTCGAGGAAATGCGGAAGGAAAGCGAGGAAGAGCTGCAGAGGACGAGGCAGGAGCTCGAGAGGAAGGACAAGGAACTGGCAGACAGGGAGGCCGTCCTGGGCGAGGAGCGGAAGGACCTGGAGGGCATGCGAAGCGGTGTCCGCCTAACCAAGGAAGAGCTCGGCGAGAGAGAGAGGCAGCTACTCAAGAGATGGGAGGAAGGTGAGGGGAAGATCAAAGAGATAGACCGCCGCGAGGCGATGCTGAGAGATGCCACGAAATCCTTCTCCGAGGAGTCCAAGAAATGGACCAGCAAGAGACGGGCGCTCGCAACCAAGGAGAAGAACGTCCAGAAGAAGATGGACGAGTTCGAGACGATGTCGAAGGCCTGGAAGGCAGAGAAGAAGGCAATCAAGGCGGGGGAAAGGAAGCTCAAGAAGAGGGTCGAGAGAGAGAAGAGGACTCTCGATCTGAAGGGAACTGAACTCGAGGAAAGAGGAGAGACGCTCGCTGCGAAGGAGATGGAGATCAAGGGAATGCTCGGCGGGCATGAGAAGGCGAGAAAGGAGCTGGACTCCGAGAACAAGGCCCTGTTCAAGAGAAAGGAAGAGTTCGAGAAGGCCAGGGAGAAGCTCTCCGACCAGGAGATGGCACTGAAGGAGAGGGGGATCCAGCTGAAGAAGCAGGAGAAGTTCCTGATCTCCAAGGAGAAAGCGCTCGAGTCGAGAAACGCCCAGCTGGCGGAGACGGAAGAGGGACTCAATCTCCTGAGGGAGACTCTGCTGGAGAGGGAGAGCAAGGTCAAGAGGACGGAATCCGAGAGCCAGGACCTGCAGTCGATCCTCAAGGACCGGAAGAAAGCCCTGTCGGAGAAGGCGAAGGCTTTGGACAAGAAGAACGAAAGGATCGTGAAGAGGGAGAAGACCCTGCTTGCCAAGGATGAGGAGTTATCGTTCAAGTTCGACGAGATATCGGAGATAGAAGAATCCCTGGTGTCCTACAGGAACCGACTGAACTGGATGGAGGAAGAGGCGCGAGCCAAGGAGAAGGACCTGAAGGACGTTGAGGTCAAGCTCGCCAGTGAACGGGAAGAGCTGAGCGGGGAAATGGAATCCCTGAACCAGCGGGAATCTGCCATCGTCAAGGGCGAGGACGACATCAGCTCCAGGCTGTCAGAGGTCAAGAAGCGGGAGACAGTGATCCGGAATGAATCGAGAGAGCTGGAGAAGAAGAGGCTCAAGCTCGAGAAGGGCACGACGGACCTCTCGAAGGGCGTTGACATTTTCGAGCGGGAGAGATCAAGGATAGAGAGGAGTCTGGAGAAGCAGCAGGAGGAGATCGACAAGGAGCTTGAACTCCTCAAGAGCGAGAAGAGCCTCTCGGAGAAGAGAGCGAGGGGTCTCAACGTTCTGGAAGGGGAGGTTGAGGGCAAGAAGATTGCGATCGACGAGCTGGAGAATGTCATGGCCAAGAAGCTGGACAAGCTGAAGGCTGAAGAGGAGGACCTGAAGAAGCGCATGGACTACCTCGAAAAGAGGGAGACGGAGGTCTCTGAGGTCGAAGCTCATCTGATGGTGAGGGAGGACGATGTCAACTCCCGCGAGGCGGACCTGGAGAAGAAGAAGACGATTCTGAAGGAGCTCGAGAACGACCTCGCGAATGCGGAGAAGACGTCATCCAAGGAGAAGCTGAAGCTCGACGAGCTGTGGAAGAACCTGGGAAGGGAGGGCAAGCGCCTGGAAGGTCTCAGAAGTACGATTCTGGACGAGGAGAAGACGATCAAGGAGAAGCGTGGGAAGCTGGACCAGAAGGCAGGGGACGTGCTGAGAGCCGAGGCCGACCTGAACCTGATGAAGAAGGAGCTCGAGAGCAGGGAAGAGGAACTGCGCGAAGCCATCGAGAAGACGGGAAGGGACCAGGGAGAGCTTACGTCCAGAGCCGAGGACTTCCAGCAGTGGGAGCAGAAGCTGTCCAAGTGGAGCAAGGACCTCGAGGAGAAGCAGAACGCCCTGGACCAGCGCGGCGTGGAGCTCGAGAGCAGGAGAACGAAGCTCGAGAACATCGAGTCCGAGCTGCCCGCGAAGGTCACCTCCCTTGAGACGCAGGAGAGAGCGATCGCAGAGAAATCGCTGGAGCTCGAGAGGACATCGAAGCTCATCGACCAGGAGATGAGCAGGCTGGAGGACGAGTGGCACGAGCTCAAGGAAAGAGAGAAGGACATCACCGAGACGAAGGAGACGGCAGCCTCGCTGCTCGAGTACGCCGAGTCGATGGTGAAGGACAAGAAGACCCGAATGGACGAGGAGATCGAGAGGGCCCTCGCGGACCTGGAGGCGAAGCAGAGGGACGTCGACGAGAAGACGAAGGAGGTCGAGGAAGCTCTGGCAACGAAGGCCGAGGCGGAGAGGTCCCTGGCCAGGCTGGAACGAAAGGAAGAGGAAGTCCTCGCCCTCAGGAAGGAGCTGGAGCTCGAGAAGGAGTCCCTCACGAAGGAGAGGAAGTCCGTCAACGAGATGCTGTCCAGAATGGAGAGAGAGAGCAAGCGGCTCTCCGACCGCGAGAGGAAGCTCGACTCGGAGCTCGAGAAGGCGATTGCCAAGGAGAGGCTCAGGCTTCAGAGCGAGTCGAAGAAGCTGGAGAAGGAGAGGGAGGAGACCTCGAAACTCTCCGAGAGGTTCCAGGTCAGGGAGAAGACGCTCGAGAAGAAGGAGAAGAAGATCTCCGTCCTCGAAGCAAAGAATGCGAAGACGGAGGAGGAGCTCTCGAAGGCCAAGATGGATCTCGAGGCAAGGTCAAGGCGCCTTGAGAACATGAAGGAGAAGCTGTCCAAGATTCTGTGACGAGGCGTTCTCGTCAGCCTTTTATACCTAAAGCGTATTTGACTTTTCTAAAGTATGCTTTAGGAGGAGGAAGATTGGCTCAGGGAACAAGTACGGTGATAATCGTGGTGATAGCCGCAGTAGTCATTGTGGGTGGGTTGTCTGTTGGACTGCTGGTGGTGGCTCCTGCTCTCCAGGGAGTGGAGGACCCATCGGGCATTAGGATCGTTGACGACTACGGAAGGAACGTTACTGTGCCTCAACCAGTGGAGAGGATCATCTCACTGGCCCCAAGCAACACGGAGATACTATTCGCGTTGGGACTCGATGACAAGGTCGTCGGAGTGGATCAGGCCTCCGACTATCCGCCAGAGGCTCAGGACAAGACAGTCGTGGGCGGGTATTTTGGCGGATACAATCTCGAAGTCATCACAGTGCTCGATCCTCAATTGATATTGGCATCATCCATCAATAGTGAGCAGCTCATTGGAGACCTCGAGAACAGGAGCTTCGCCGTCGTCGTGCTGGACGCATCGGACATCGATGGGGTATTCGATGACATTGAACTCGTAGGCTCGATCACGGACGCTGACGCGGAAGCGGAAGGACTCATCAGCAACCTGACGACAAGGGTCGAGACAATCACGAACTTGACGCATGGTGTTGAGACGCCGAGCGTCTACATCGAGCTGGACAACAACCTATGGACCTACGGTCCAGGGTCGTTCGGCCACGACCTGCTCGGGCTCGCCGGCGGGGAGAACATAGCGGGAAGCATGGGATATCCATGGGTGAAGTTGGACGAGGAGTTCGTGGTGACCTCCTCTCCGGATATCATCATCACGGTCTTCACGCCCGTGGAGGAGATCAAGTCCAGACCTGGCTGGTCGGACATCCCGGCAATCCAGAATGACAAGGTCTTCGCCGTCGACGGCGACCTGATATCGCGCCCCGGTCCGAGAATCGTCGACGGGCTAGAGGAACTGGCGCATCTGATACATCCTGAACTATTCCCATGACAGGGGTCGTGAATCCATAGTCGACATCGTTGTGAAGTCCCGCTCGAGACGTATCTGGATAGTGATTCTGTTCGGAGGAATGCTGGCGTCGATCTTCGCCTCCTTGGCGTTCGGAACGGTAGGCCCCATCGGAGCAGGGATTCCCAGCAGAATGAGCTGGGAGGACTTCTTCAACTCCATTGTTGCGGAAGGACCCAGGTCTAACATCCTGATGAACCTGAGGCTGCCAAGGATTCTGCTCGCCTGTGCCGTCGGAGCGGCTCTCTCCATCTCCGGCGCGGTCATGCAGTGCCTGTTCAGGAACCCTCTTGCGGAGCCCTACATCCTGGGGGTCTCCTCCGGTGCGGCCGTCGGGGTGTCCTTGGGACTCATCTGGGGTGTTACGTCCCTCCTCTCCACGCCGATCCTTGCCTTCTCCGGTGCTCTCATCACGGTCGCAGCCGTGTATGGAATAGCGCAGGTCAGGGGCAGGATCAAGACGGACACGCTCTTGCTCGCGGGCGTCGCGATCGCGTCCTTCCTCTCGGCTGTGAGCTTCTACATGCTCTACGCCGCGGGAAAGGACAGGGATCTGATAATCTCCTGGATCATGGGCAGCTTTGCCCTGACCACAATCGATGAGGTTCTTATCACGACGTTCGTGCTGGCAATGGGAGGGCTCGTCGTCTTCCTGTTCGCCAGGGACATGAACGTGATGCTGATGGGCGAGGAGACAGCGAAGCAGCTGGGGGTGGATGCCGACACGGTCAAGATAATCGTCCTTGTGACCGCATCGATCCTCGCGGCGATCGCGGTCGCCTTCGTGGGCATCGTCGGTTTCGTCGGCCTAATAATCCCCCACATAGTCAGAATGACGCTCGGTCCCGATAATCGCATCCTCATCCCCGCGAGTGCTTTTGCGGGGGGAACATTCCTCATCTGGATGGATGTCCTGGCGAGGACCGTGGCGGGGGGACAGGAAATCCCCATAGGGATAATAACCGCCTTTTGCGGAGCTCCGTTCTTCATCTATCTTCTCCGCTCGAGGAAGACAGGGTATGCATATGCTTCTTAGAATCGACGGCGTCTCATGCAGCTACGACAGCGCGATGGTCCTGAAGGACGTCACGTTCGACGTGCCGTCGGGAACGTTGTTCGGCATCGTCGGTCCGAACGGGTGCGGAAAGACGACCCTCATCAGATGCGTCAGCAGGGTCCTGGCGCCCGTGGGCGGGGTCGTGTGGCTGGACAACGAGTTGCTGTCGGGGATGAGCTTCCGCGATGTGGCGAGCAAGGTGGGCGTCGTTCCGCAGACCACCCGCCCCGGGTTCGCGTTCACGGCGTACGAGATTGTCGCCATGGGGAGGACACCGTACATCGGACGTCTTCAGATGGAATCGGAGGAGGATCTGGCGGTTATCAAGGGGGCGATGCTGTCGACCGACTGCTGGCACCTTCGGTCGAGGACGTTCTCCGAGCTCAGCGGCGGCGAGCAGCAAAGGGTGGTCATAGCCAGAGCACTCGCTCAGGAGCCGAGAGTGCTACTTCTGGATGAGCCGACCTCTCACCTGGACCTGGGCTATCAGCTGCAGATCATGGACATGATCGAAGGGCTTGCGGGGGAGAGAAACCTCATCGTTGTCGCGATATTCCACGACCTGAACATGGCCGTCAGGTACTGTGAGAACGTCGTCCTTCTCAACGAAGGAAAGGTTGAAGAGGTCGGCGGGACGTTGGACGTGCTGACGAACGAGAACATCGAGAGGGTGTACGGCGTGAAGGTCGCGATCGAGAGGAGTCCGTCCACAGGTCTAGTGATGATAGTGCCCACTGCAAGGAGAGCCAAGAACAGAGGCAGCGGCGGGGGTGATTGATTGACGTTGTTGAGGGACCTCAGGGAGACGACGAAGCTGCTCATCCTCTTGGAACTAGTCAAGCGGGAACACTCGAAGCTGAGAACCCTCGCCGAGAGGTTCGGGATGACCGTTCAGGGGATATCGGACTATCTGAAGACGATGACCACCGAAGGTCTCGTGCACAACGTCGGAGGGGTGCATAAGCCTACGAAGGAGGGCGTTCAGTTCCTTCACGACAGATTCTCCGAGCTGAGGAGGTTCATCGAGTCCTCCGCCAAGGACCTGGCCATAATCGACGTGTGCTGGGCGATCGCCGCCTCCGACATCAGGAAGGGCCAGAAGGTCGGGCTGATCATGGAGAACGGCTACCTGAAAGCCCATCCTGGAAGGAGCTCCTCGTCCACCGGTCGCGCTCTCTTCGGCTCGAAGAAGGGCCAGGACATCGCTATTACGGAGCTTGACGGCATAACGAGACTGAATCCGGGTAAGATTGTCTTCGGGAAGATACCCGGGATTGGGAGGAAGGGCAGCAGAGGAGCGAACCTCTCCAAGCTGAAGCGTCTGATGAGCGGGGAGAACCCTGACCTCATAGCCGTATCCGGAGCCTCGGGAAGGGCCCTCGCTGGTAGAGCTGGACTTAAGCCCGACGTAGAGTTCGCACCCCTCCAGGCCTCGATCGAGGCGGTCGAAAAGGGCCTCAGCGTCCTCTATCTCTGCACGGAGGAGCACTGCAACGAGGCCATCTCTCACATCATGGAGAGGAACGCGAACTCCGAGGACAAGATCGCGTTCGAGGTCATATCCCTGGACTGATTCTGGGCGGGTATCGTCGATTTCGTGCACGCGGATTCACTTCGCCAAAACCATTTCATACATGTAGTTTCATTCTCTCTCTGAGGCTGGGACTGAGACTCTCTGATCCAGCCCACTTTGCAGCGTGGTTGGAGACAGCTTGGCAGAAGGGGGACAAGGAGAGGAAGGAAGATGACTGAGGACGAGGTTGAGGGGAGAACGAAGTGTCCCATATCAGCCTGGAACACTGGCAAGGAACACATAGCCCAGGACTGTATGGGTTCAGATTGTGAGTGGTGGATGAAGGCATCGCAACGGTGTGCCATCAGACACATAGCCCATGAGTTGAGCGATCACTAGAGGTCTTGGACAAGCTTCTACCCCGAAGTTGCCCAGCCTCTCTGTGAGGGATTGATTGGCATATGAGACGAACACGATCGGTAAACTGTATCTCTCAGGATTACTCTTGTGTTTCCTTCCGATACTTGTCGGTCTTGTACTTGTCATGATGATTCGTATTAGCTGGGTTGCTTGTGACCTCGATGCCCTGAACATCGTAGGCTTGGGCATTCTTATGCCTGTTTCTCTATTCGGTGTTGGCCTGTTCTTAGTGAGTATGTACATGGCGAGCAAGAACCTCAATGAGAGGGATTGAGTGAGAACGGTCGTGTACGAAGTCATGGGTTCCGTTGGACTGATTCTGCTTCTCGCAGGTGCGGTCATAGCACTCATTAATTCGTGTTGTTATGACGTAATCTCGGGGTTCATTGTCATTCCGTTCATCATCATGATGTTCTCTGCACTTGTCTTAATAGGGGCTGCACACAGGAAACTGAAAGACTAGCTCCCGTCTTGCCTCTATCTCAAAGGCTCTGAGGAAACGTTTTTCTGAGTGTAAGTCATAGTCTCTCCGTGAGGGATCGAGTGAGCGCTAAGTTCCATATGCTCGTGTTTGGTGTTGGTTGTGGCTTGCTGTTAGCTGACCTAGTTGCCCTCATGGTTGGGGCTGTCCATTCTGCTCATGGGGATTCTATCCTCATTGATGCGATCATTCTGATAGGCGTGCTTGCCATACCGTTTCTTGTCTATCCTTCACTCATTACACTGAGAGACTTCACGAGACTGAAACTGTAGCCTCCGTCTTGCCTCTATCTCAAAGGCTCTGGACCCGTAGCCCTCTCAGCCGTGTCTGAGAAAATGGACAAAAGAGTTAAATCGAACCTGGGTTTCTTATGCGAGTGGTACAATGAAAGCCATCATTCTGGCCGCTGGAGAGGGAAGCAGGCTTTGGCCGTTCACGTATTCGAAGCCAAAGGTCATGATTCCCGTGGCGAACAGGCCTATTCTGGAGTACGTCGTGAGGTCCTTGGTCGCCAATGGGATAGATGACATCATCATGGTCGTGGGATACAGGAAAGAGAGGATAATGACCCACTTCGAGGACGGGCTTGACTACGGGGCCCGCATCGACTATGCGGTTCAGAAGAAGCAGCTGGGAACTGCCCATGCTCTGTTGGCCGCCAGCAAGATGGTGAAGGGCGATTTCGTGGTCCTTCCGGGGGACAACGTGATCGATCCCAAGGTCGTCAAAGACCTTCTCTCGGCGGACGAGTCTCCATGCGCGCTCATCACGGAAAGCGAGATACCTTCGAAGTACGGCGTTGTCCAGATACGCTCAGGGAAGATCGTGGACATCATGGAGAAGCCGGAGGAGATGGTTGGCAATCTCATAAGCACGGGCATCTATCGCATGTCCAGTGATGCGTTCACCAGGATTAGGTCGCACTCCAGGAAGGGCTTCCACGACCTCACATCCGTGGTCAGAGACCTGTCGAGCAGTGACGACGTCCTCGCGGTGCACACGAGCGGGAAATGGATAGATGCCGTGTACCCGTGGGACATACTGAGAGTCAATGAGACCGTCCTGAGGGACATCGGTGAAAAGAAGTCTGGCAAGGTCGAGAAGAACGTCACGATCAAGGGTCCAGTCCTCATCGGCGAGGAGTCCCTGCTCAGGTCCGGGAGCTACATACAGGGTCCAGTCGTGATCGGGAGGGGCTGCGAGATAGGCCCTGGAACGGTCATCTACCCCTCGACGAGCATCGGGGACAATGTCAGGGTCTCCGCGAACTCCGTCGTGGAAGAGAGCGTCATCATGTCCGACGCCACGATCGGGCCAGGTTCCCACATTTCGCACTGTGTCATAGGCGAAGGGGCCTTCCTGAGGTCGCGGTTCTCTTCAAGCTCATCGACGGCGACCATGGAGGTCGAGGGCGATTCCCACAAGGTCGGCGACATCGGGTCCTTCCTCGGGGAGGACGTGTTCTGTGAGGACGGCGTCGTCGCCTCCCCCGGATCGATCGTGGGAGCGAAGTCCAGAGTCAGCGCGATGAGGGTCCTCAGAGGGACCATCCCAGACAAGAGCCTCGTGGTGTAGAGATGTGCGGTATCGTTGGCTACACAGGGTCTAGAAAGGCCGCCCCTTTGCTCTTGGACTCTCTCAAGAGGCTGGAGTACAGGGGATACGACTCTGCTGGCGTGGCCATCGTGGACAAGAAGCTGAGGATATACAAGGACAAGGGCGAGATCGACAACCTCAGGGAATCGATGCCCAACATCCCCGGTGTCTACGGCATCGCGCACACGAGATGGGCAACTCACGGCCAGCCGACCAAGGACAACGCGCATCCGTTCGCCGACTGCAAGGGCGAGATCGCCATCATCCACAATGGCATCATCGAGAACTACCTCAAGCTGAAGGAGTCCCTCATCAAGAAGGGGCACAAGTTCAGGTCCGAGACCGATACGGAGATCTTCGTCCACTTGCTGGAGGAGAACTATACCGGGGATCTGGAATCCACTTTCAGGAAGGTCCTTCCCATGATGAAGGGTGCCTTTGCCTTCGCGGCGGTCCATTCGAAGGAGAAGGGCAAGATCGTCGTTGCCAGGAAGGAGAGCCCGCTCGTCCTGGGGATCGGAGAAGGTGAGAACTTCGCGGCGTCCGATATATCCGCTCTCCTCAAGGAGACGGACAGGGTGATAGCGCTGCACGACAACGAGATGGCCGTCCTGACCCCCGAGTCGGTCGAGATCACGACCTTCGAAGGGAAGGAAGTCACGCGTCGTCCTGAAAGAATCAAGTGGACCGTTGAGGACGCCGAGCGCGGCGGGTACGAACATTTCATGCTGAAGGAGATATTCGAGCAGCCTCAGGCCGTGCACAACACGCTTCTGGGGAAGGTGGCCGATTTCGATGTCAACCGCTTCGGCCGGGACGCGTTCCCCTCGATAAAGATCGTGGCCTGCGGGACCTCCTATCACGCCGCCTTGGCGGGCAAGTACATACTGGAGGACATAGCGAAGGTCCCGACGGAGGCACAGCTCGCTTCCGAGTACAGGTACTCTACGGCGGCCTTTGGCAGACCCCTCGTCCTGCTGATCAGCCAAAGCGGTGAGACCACCGACACCCTCGGCGCAGCGAGAGAGGCCAGAAGGCGAGGGCGGAGGAGCCTGGCGATCACGAACTACGTGGGCAGCTCGATCACCAGAGAGGCTGATGATGTCATCTACACGCGCGCGGGGCTGGAGATTGGCGTTGCCGCCTCGAAGACGTTCTTGACGCAGCTGGTCTCCCTCTACCTGCTTTCCATTCAGCTCGGGCTCGCGAGGAGAACGCTGAGCTTCGACGAGTCCAGGAAGATGAAGGAAGAGCTCCGCCTCATGCCCCGGGCGGTCCAGGGCGTGCTCGACGAGCACAAGGTGATTCAGAAGATCGCCAAGAAGTACCACAAGGCCAGGGACATGTTCTTCCTGGGCAGGAACGTGAACTACCCGATAGCTCTGGAGGGGGCTCTAAAGATGAAGGAGATATCCTACATCCACGCAGAGGGTTATCCAGCCGGGGAGCTCAAGCACGGCCCGCTCGCGTTGGTGGGAGAGGAGACGCCGATAGTCGCCGTTGCCATCAAGGACCACACGTACGAGAAGATGCTCGGCAATATCAAGGAGGTCAGCGCGAGGAGCTCGCCGGTGATCGCGATAGCCTCAGAGGGGGATAGGGACATAGAGAAGTATGTCGACGATGTCCTCTACGTTCCAGACGTCCCCGCTATTTTCACGCCCATACCGGTGACCGTCGTCCTGCAGCTCCTTGCGTACTATGCTGCCAAGGAGAGGGGATGCTCGATAGACAAACCCAGGCATCTCGCGAAGAGCGTTACCGTGGAGTAGTCTTCCTGTTCCACGAGACCAGGATTATGGCGAGCATAACCAGTAGTCCGCCGAGAAGCAGCGGTGCCGTGATCTGTTCGCTCAGGAACAGTACCGACAGGATTATGGCGAACAGGACCTCGGCAGTGAGGAGGATAGAGGATGTTGTCGCCCCGACCCTTCTGAGCCCGATGAGATAAACGAAGAGTGCCAATGCTGTGCAAACGACGCCCAGGTAAAGGATGCCCGCCCAGCCCTCCAGAGCTATTCCGGCGGATGGATAGAACGCTAGAAGCGGAGAGAGAATGAGGGCGGTCTCGGCGACGACAGCCATCGAAACGTCCACGATCCCGTGCGTGTCGAGGAGTCTCTTCATGAGGACTATGAACACCGCCCATGAGAAGCCCGAGGCGATCAAAACACTTTGACCCAGCAGTCTCTCGGATGCGAAGAAGGACAGGTCCCCTCCGGTTGTGAGTATCAGGATCCCGCCGACGCCGAGAGCCAGCGCCAAGGCCTTCCAGACAGTGATTTTCTCACCGAGCAGGTACGCGGCAAGGATGGCGACGAATATCACGTTGACGTTAATGAGGAGGGCGGATTCGGATGCCAGTGCGAACTGCATCCCGACGTGCTGGAGGCCGTAGCCCAGGGCATTCAGAGCTGCAAGAACCCATATGGCCTTTTCCTTGAAGATCGCCACGTGCGAGAACGCCACGACGAAGACGAGCCCGATGACGCCCGCGATGAGCATCCTCATAGCCGTCAAGAAGTAGGGGTTCACCAGGTCCAGCGTCACCTTGATGAGCGGAAACGAGGACCCCCACATCAGGGCGGAGGCCACAATGAGCAGATGAAAACCCTTTCTTGACTCCATTTTCCCTGCGAAGGTCAGCCTACTCTATTACCTTTTTCGTGAAAACCTTTAAGTCAGCCCGACTCAATCGGCGCGCAATGATTCCGCGCCCCAAAGGCACGAGAGACTTCTCCGTCGAGACAATGGGTAGACGCAACTATGTCGAGCGCTTGTTCCGGGATGTCTGCAGGCAGTACGGGTTCGGGGAGATACGCACGCCGACGTTCGAGCGCACGGAGCTGTTCACCGCGCGTTCCGGGCCCGAGGTCGTCAAGGACATGTACTCTTTCAAGGACAAGGCGGGGAGAGACATTGCCCTGAGACCGGAAGTTACCGCGTCGGTGTTCCGGTATTTCGTGAGCGAGATGCGGAACGCCCCCAAGCCGCTGAAATGGTACTACATGGCGAACTGCTTCCGGTACGAAGAGCCGCAGAAGGGGCGATACAGGGAGTTCTATCATTTCGGGGCGGAGCTGATAGGTTCGAAGCCGCTGTACGGGGACGCCGAGATAGTCTCTCTCGCCGTCAAGTGCCTGTCCTCAACCGGGATGAAGCGTATCGAGGTGCGTCTGGGCAACATCGGCATCCTCAGAGGGGTGCTCGACATCCCCCGCGAGGAACAGACCAGGTGTCTGCAGCTCCTGGACAAGAGGGACCTCGAAGGCCTTCGGGCGACACTGGAATCGCTGGGAAGGGCGGACCTGTACGAGCCCTGCGAGGGGTTGATCGGCCTCCGAGGCGGGGATGAGATACTCGCTGAGGCCGAAGGGCTGGTGTCATCCGAGGAGGTCAAGGACCAGATCGAGTACCTTCGCATTCTTGCCCAGAGGCTGAGGAAATATGGGATGGAGGACTTCGATCTGGATTTGAGTGTGATAAGGGGTCTCGACTACTACACAGGGATGGTCTTCGAGATCGACTCACCGGACCTCGGTGCTGAGAAGCAGATCTGTGGCGGGGGGTCCTATTCATTTACTGGCGCAATCGGAGGCGGAGAGATCTTCGCTACGGGTTTCGCTATCGGGTTCGACAGGGTACTCTTGGTGCTCGAGGAGCAGGGAATCCAGCTTCCCTTGCCGACGCTCGATGTCTTCGTCGTGCCCATCGGGGAAACGATGCGGGACAACGCATTGGCGATTCTGCGGGAACTCAGAGAGGGAGGCCTGGCCTGTGACATGGACCTCAACGAGAGAGGCCCCTCCAAGAACCTCGACTACGCCAATGTCATGAAAGCCAGGATCGCCATCCTCGTGGGAGAGGACGAGTGGTCCAGAGGCTCAGTGTCGGTGCGGGACATGCAGTCCGGGGATCAGAAGGAGGTCAAGACGGAGAAGCTGGCGGAGGAGATCTCCACCACGCTCCGGGATTAGCGCCCCGAACGGAATTTGAATCCGTGTCCCGAGCTCGACAGGCTCGGATGATAGGCCGCTACACCATCGGGGCTTCCCTATGAGATTCACTTTCCGAATATTAAGGTTTGTCCGCAGCCAACCTGGTGGCGGCAGTCACTTCGGTATCTTCTTGTAGTCTTCCAAGAACTTCCTTATCCCGACGTCCGTCAGGGAATGTCTCGCCATCTTCTTGAGCACGTCGAACGGAACGGTGGCTATGTGGGCTCCCGCCAGGGCGGATTCGAGGACGTGGATGGGATGTCTGACGCTCGCAACGATCACCTGGGTATCGAAGTCGTAGGTCTCGAGTATCGTTACGGTCTCCCTTATCACTTCCATGCCGACTTGTCCCTGATCGTCGAGCCTTCCGATGAACGGGCTCACGAAAGTGGCTCCCGCCTTCGCGGCGAGCAGGACCTGGTTCGAGGAGAAGACCAGAGTAACGTTCGTCTTGATCTCCTCATCCTTCAGCGCCCTCGTTGCCTTCAGGCCCTCGGGCGTCATGGGGATTTTTATCACAACGTTCTTATGAATCTTGGAGAGCTCCCTGGCTTCTCTGACCATGCCCTCTGCGTCCTCGCTCACGACCTCAGCGCTTATGGGTCCGTCAACGATCTCACAGATCTCTCTGACGACCTCCTCGAAGTTCCGACCCTCTCTCGCGATGAGCGTGGGGTTGGTAGTGACACCATCCACTACTCCCCAGCTGTTCGCTTCCCTGATGTCCTCAACATTCGCGGTGTCCAAGAATATCTTCATAGGGCTCCTCCCTTCCTTCTCATGACATCGTGCGTCGCCTCGATTATGTTCTCGGCCGTCAACCCGTACTTCTCCATCAGCTCGTCCGAGTCCCCGGACTCTCCGAACACGTCGGGTATCCCGACGCGCTTCATGGGGACATGCGCGTTCTCAGCCAAGTCCATCGCGACAGCCGCTCCCATTCCCACGGTGACGCTGTGCTCCTCCGCCGTAACGACGGCCCCAGTTTCCCTCGCCGCCTTGATGAGAGCGTCCCTGTCAAGCGGCTTGATCGTGCTCATGTTCAGGACTCTGGCATCGATCCCCTCCTTCGTCAGCTCGTCGGCCGCGACCAAGCATCTCGAAACCATCACCCCCGTTCCGATGAGCGTGACATCGTCACCGTCCCGGAGGACCGTTGCCTTGCCAAGCTCGAAGTCGTCCTGAACGGACGCGATCGTGGGGACATCCGCGCGTCCCATTCGGAGATAGACAGGGCCAACATAGTCCGCGACCGCCTTTATTGCCAGATACGTCTCAGGTGCGTCAGCGGGCACGACCACGGTCATGTTCGGGAGTGCTCGCATGAGGGCGATGTCCTCCACGATCTGGTGTGTAGCTCCGTCACCACCGACCGTTATTCCCGCGTGCGTCGTGACTATCTTCACGTTGAGCTCTGGATAAGCGATCGACTGCCTTATCTGGTCGTACACCCTCCCCGTCCCGAAAGCCGCAAATGTGCTCGCGAAGACGGTCTTCCCCGAGGCCGCAAGACCCGCGGCGATGCTCATCATGTTCTGCTCTGCGATCCCGACGTTGAAGTGTCTCTCCGGGAACTCCTTTGCGAACACGGAGGTCTTGACCGACGTGGAGAGGTCGGCGCTCAGGACGACGATGTCCTTTCTCTCCCTTCCGAGCTCCAGAAGAGCCCTCGCCCAGAAGGTTCTCTGGCTCTCCTTCTTCCATGTCCCGTAGTTCATGGTTCGCCCCCGAGCTCGATCATTGCTTGCTCGTACTCCTCCTCGTTGGGTGCCTTTCCGTGAAACCCGACAGCTCCTTCCATGAAGCTGACGCCCTTTCCCTTCAGCGTCCTTGCTATGATCACCGTGGGTTTGCCTTTGACACTCTCAGCCTTGTCGAAGGCTTTCAGGATCTCCTTGAAGTTGTGCCCGTCGATCTCGAGGACCTTCCAGCCGAAAGCCTTCCACTTGTCCGCAAGTGGTTCGAGGGACATTATGTGCTTCGTAGGGCCGTCAAGCTGCATCAGGTTCCTGTCGACTATGGCACAGAGATTGTCAAGCTTGTAGAACGACGCCGCCATGGCCGCTTCCCATGTCTGACCGCAGTCGTTCTCGCCGTCCCCGACCATCACATAGACGCGGTGGCTCCGTCTGTCGAGCATGGCCGCGAGAGCGATTCCAATCCCCACGGAAAGACCTTGGCCCTCCGATCCCGTTGAAGCCTCGACGCCAGGGGTCTTCCTCATGTCCGGATGCCCCTGGAGCCTGCTCCCGATCTTCCTGAGCGTGTCCAGTTCCTCGATGGGGAAGAAGCCCCTCTCCGCAAGAGCCGCATACCAGGCAGGACACGCATGACCCTTGCTCAGGACGAACCTGTCCCTGTCCTCCCAAGATGGGTTCTTGGGGTCCACGTTCAGCACGTGGAAGTACAGGGCGGCGATTACATCTGTGGCGGAGAGCGAACCCCCAGGATGCCCGGATCCAGCCTGATAGATCATCCGTATGAGGTGTCGACGAATCTTGAGAGCTTCATCCTCCAGTCTAGCTATCAGTTCTTGACTGTGCTTGGGCATAACAGGACCTCCCCGCCTAGTCGGGTGGGTAACAATCTCAAGCGTAATAAGATTTCGTGTCAAGGGAAGAACCCCGCATTTTCGAGACCGCGACCTCAAAAGCCTTTAATAACCTCTGGGTATTAAGCGGGACGTGGTCAAGATAGCGCCCTCCATATTGTCCGCGGACTTCTGCAAACTCGGAGAGGAAGTCGTCGCTGCCGAGCACGGAGGAGCCGACATGATTCACATAGATGTCATGGACGGCGTCTTCGTTCCGAACCTCACAATCGGACCTCCGGTGGTGAAGCAGATAAGGAAATGCACGACCCTCGAGTTCGATTGCCACCTGATGGTTCAGAAACCGCAGACGCTCATTCAGGGTTTTCTTTCCGCCGGCTCTGACCTCATCACGATCCATGTGGAATCGGATAAGGACACGGACGCGGTCCTGGATGAGATTCGAGCGGGAGGGAACAAAGCAGGATTGTCTCTCAACCCGGGGACGCCTCTCTCCGAGGCGGAGCCCTTTCTCGAGAAGCTGGACCTTCTCCTCGTGATGACGGTTCACCCAGGGTTCAGCGGGCAGAAGTTCATGCCCGAGGTCGTGCAGAAAATCAGGGACGCGTACAAGAGGATCGAGGAGCTAGGAACCGGGATCGACCTGCAGGTTGACGGCGGGATAGGCCTGGAGACAGCACGGTCCGTCGTCGAGGCAGGAGCCAATGTCCTGGTGGCGGGCTCAGCGATCTATGGCGGGAACGTTGGCGAGAGAATCGCGGCGCTGCGGATGGCGGCGGAAAGTTATTAAAGTCCAGCGGTAATTGAAGGAGGATTAGATGGAACCAACCAGGACCAAGCTCGTACTGCTCTTCGTGTCCGTGATACTCCCGTTGCTCCTGATCCTGCTCGGAGCGGTTTTCGATTTCGGCGGGATTCTCCTGGTCATGGGGGCCCTGGTGTGGATGGGTTCGAGTCTGATCATCTTCCTTCCGTTCCTAGAAGAGGAGCGTTCATATTAGGCGGGAGAAATCCTAGCGATATTCTCAGGGCGCGTTCGGAAAAGCCTATGCCTTTGCCTTGAGTGCCTTCTTCGTCTTGCCGATGTCCTTCGCGGTCACCTGAGAGACTATCTCGTGCATCTCCTTCATCTTCGATGCGAACCTGTCGCCCTCCGCAGCGGATATCCACTCCAACTGGAGCCTGTCCGGGTCTATTCCCTTCTTCTCCAGCTTCTTCTTCCACCGCTTCACTCTCTTGAGCGTCTGCTGGTTCGCGCTGATGTAGTGGCAGTCCTGAAGATGACATCCGGAAACGAGCACAGCAGCGGCACCCTTCTCGAACGCCCTCATGACGAACTTCTCCGCTACGCGGCCGGAGCACATCAGTCGAATCACCCGCGAGGATGTCGGGTACTGCATTCTCGACACGCCCGCCAGGTCCGCCCCGGCATAGGAACACCAGTTGCAGGCGAAGACCAGGACCTTGTCCTGCGGGTCCCGCTCGAGCGCGTGGTCGATCTGCGCCATGATCTGGTCGTCGGTGAAGTGCCTCATCGTTATGGCACCGGTCGGGCATTGTGCCCCGCAAGTTCCGCACCCCGCGCAAGCCGCCTCAACCACGGTAGCGAGCTTCGCCTCCTTGTCAGCGGTGATCGCGCCGTAGGGACAGACCTTCTCACAAGCCCCGCAGCCCGTGCATAGCTCGGCATCGATTATGGGCGTCAGGGCCTCGACCGTGACCTCTCCCCGTATCATGAGCCTGTTGGCCCTTGATGCTGCCGCCGAAGCCTGGGTGACGCTATCCTTGATGTCCTTGGGTGCCTCCGCGGTTCCTGCGAGGAAGACGCCTCCAGTCGGCGTGTCGATGGGCTTGAGCTTTGGGTGTGCCTCCAGGAAGAACCCGTTCGAGTCTGTGGAGATGTTGAGCAACCTCTGGATGTCCTCCTTGTCGTCCTGCGGTTCGAGACCCACGGATAGTATCACCATCCCGAAATCGGTGTCATATATCTCCTGGAGCGTTGTGTTCTCCCCTCTCACCCTCAGTGTCCCGTCCGGATTCTTCTTGATGTCGAAGGGCAAACCGCGAATGAATCGGGCGCCCTCCTCTCTGGCCCGCTTGTATAGGTCCTCGAACCCTTTTCCAAAGGCTCTGATGTCCATGTAGAACACGGTTATCTCGATCTCAGGCCAGTGTTCCTTGATGAGAAGGGCGTCCTTTATCGTCTCCATGCAGCAGATGTTGCTGCAGTACGGATTGCCCCTGTCCTCGGTCCTCGATCCGACGCACTGAATGAACGCCACGTTCTTCGGCTGTTCTCCATCGCTGGGTCGGATGAGGTGACCTTCCGTGGGTCCCGACGCGTTGATGAGCCTCTCGAACTCCAGCGTCGTGAGGACATCGGGGTATCTCCCGTATCCATACTCTTCCAGCCCTCTGGGGTCGAAGGATTTCATCCCAGTTGCGACTATGATCGTTCCGACCTCGATCTGGATCTCCTTCTCCGGGTCCATGTCGAAGTCTATGCATTCCCTCTCGCATGCCTCTATGCACTTGTTGCAGGCCCTGACGTTGGCCTCGTTGAGGCAGAGATCCATGTCAACTATGAAGCTCGACGGGATGGCCTGCGGGAATGGTATGTAGATCCCCTTTCTCGTTGTCAGACCCAGGTCGAACTCGTTCGGTGTTGTGACTGGGCAGACGTCGGTGCAGTCCCCGCACACGGTGCACTCGTCCGTGACGTACCTGGTCTTCTGCGAGATCAGGACGCTGAAGTTTCCGATGTAGCCGTCGATGTGTCTCACGGTCGCGTTCGTCAGCACCTCCACGTTCGGGTGCCGGCCGATCTCTGACATCTTCGGGGCCAGTATGCAGATCGAGCAGTCCATCGTGGGGAACGTCTTGTCTATCTGCGCCATCCTCCCGCCGATGCTGGCCTCCTTCTCAACGAGGTAGACCTTGTATCCGCAGTCCCCGAGGTCAAGGGCGGCCTGAATGCCCGCAACTCCCCCGCCGATCACCATCGCGGACTTCCTCACGGGGACCTTCTTCTCTATCTGAGGTCTCAGGAGGCGAGCCTTCGCGACGGCCATGGCAACCAGGTCCTTCGCCTTGTCTGTCGCACCTTCTTTCTCATGAAGGTGAACCCAGCTGCAGTGCTCCCTGATGTTCGCCATCTCGAGGAGGTACTTGTTCAATCCCGCCTCTTCGCACGCGTTTCTGAACGTCTCCTCGTGGAGTTTGGGAGAGCAGGACGCAACGACGACCCTGTTGAGCCTGTGCTCCTTTATGTCGTCCCTGATCTGCTGCTGTCCTGGCTCTGAGCACGTGTACATCTGGTGCTCGGCGTAGACCACGTCATCCAGGGTCTTCGCGTGCTCGGCGACTTCCTCGCAGTCCACGGTCGCTCCGATGTTGAGCCCGCAGTGGCACACGTACACCCCAATCCTAATCTCTTCCTCTTCATCCATCCCGTCACGGCTCCAGTGATTCAGCTAACATCACGAATAGATCCTTCACCTCTGTGTCGAGCTTGCTCTGCTCATCCATCGCACATCTGAAATGGATAAGGCACTTGGGGCAAGCGGTGATTATCATGTCGGCGATCCTCGAGGTCTCCTCCAGGCGCTCCACTTGTATTCTCTTGGATTCCTGGTCGCAGTTCATCCAGCAGGAGGTCCCGCAACAGATCGACTTCTTCCTGTTGTCCTCCATCTCGACGAGCTCCAGGCCGGGAACGGCAAGTAGCAGATCTCTCGGGGGTTCGTATATGCCCTGGAACCTGCCCAATCTGCACGAGTCCTGGAACGTTACCTTCTTGCCGTTCTCCTGGAATCTGAGGTCACCGATCCTATCGCCTAGGAACTGAGCGAGATGGTGCAGCTCGATGTCCTCTCTCAGGTCCTTGTAGTTCTCCTTGAAGGTGTCATAGCACTCCGGACACGTGAAGATGATCTTCTTCACCTTCGACTTGTTGATCCTCTCGGTGTTGATTCTCGCCAGTTTCTCGAATGTCTCGGTCTCCCCTGACCAGAGCATGTCGTGCCCGCAGCACACCTCGTCCTTGAGGAGACGCGGCTTGATGCCAATGCTGTTGAGAAGCTTGATGGCGCTCTTCGGGGTCTCAGTATGGCTCCCGTGCTCGCCAAGAACGGCATCATAGTAGGGCGCACAGCCGACGAACAGCAGGACATTGCTCCTCGGACTCGTCTCCAGCGAGTCATCCAGCCATTCCAGCCTCTTCTGCTTCAGCTGACCTCCTGCCATCAGTCTCATCAACGAATGAAGGATCCCCGCATGGGAGCACTCACCGTACGAACCGTCCTTCACGAGCTCGCCTCTGACCTCCCTCACGAAGGCGGGAAATCTCACATCGGACGGACAGTACGTGGAACAGGCGTTGCACGTGAGGCATTCCCACATCTCGGCGGGATTGATTCCTTCCTCTCCGTGCGTGAGAATCGTTTCCACGATCCTTCGCGGGGAGTAGATGTGGCCGTCGTGAGTGAGGGGACAGGCGAGAGTGCACTTGCCGCAGGAATAGCACATCTGGACCTTCGTGTCCTTCACAGCTTCATCGATTCCCATCACGCGTCGCCTCCCGCCGGATTGGGCCCTTTCGCTTTGATCTCCTTGATGAAGTCTTCAACGATCTCGGCGAATCTCAAGCCCTCCGACGCTGATATCCACTCCAGCCGTATGCGGTCTTCGCCGATGCCGATGATCTCCGCCACCGCCTTGGCGGTTTCGACCCTTTCCTCCGCCCTCTCGTTCCCCGA
>JAGLRN010000051.1 GCA_023136265.1 Thermoplasmata archaeon | reverse complement strand
AGGGATTGCTCCCGGCGAGCAAGGGCTAGCGTACCTGGGCCAACAGTCCGAGACCCCCTCAAGGAGGGTTAGGCTTCCCGTGGGCTCGCGCGCCACAGTACCGGAGAGAACGTGGGCGGGCTTAACTTCTGGGTTCGAGATGGGACCAGGTGTATCCCCGCCACTCTGGCCGTCATACCAACCCACTAATTACTCACCACCGTATATAACCTTTCTCAAATCCGTCGTGCCTGTGCGGAGCTAAGCGAACAGGGAGAACAGACCGAAGAGCAGGTTGCCGAGGATGAAGGAGAGCAGGAAGGAGACCATTAGAGGCACGAGGAAGGGAATCTGCGGCGTCACCCAGACTCGCTCGTGACCCGCGTCGATAAGCTTCCGCGTCTCCTCCTCTATGTTCCTGCTGCGTCTTGGAAGGAGCTCCCTGACCAGCTTTCCGTCCTCGATCCTCTGCATCAGCCACACGAACTTCGGTAGATTCCTCGGGTCCGCCTTGTAGCCGAACAGACCCTCGGGTATCTTCAGAGTGCCCTTCGAGAGATTGTAGATCAGGAATGCAAGAGGTGCGAAGACCAACAGGAGGGCCGCGTTGAGCAGGGTTACCAGGGCGAATGGAAACGCAATGCTGAACCCGCTAAGCTCGCCCCAACCCAAGAGAGGGAACCAGTAGAATGTTGGGTACGTCGGGACCAGGATGGCTATGGCCATGAGCGATTTCGCGTCCGCGCCTCCCCTGAGAAGCCCCGTTATGTAGAAGGCGTAGGCCGCGAGAATCATCACGGGGATCGTGAGCAATTGGAGGAACTTCGTGAGCGCCTCCCCTCCGATCATGAGGAAGTGGTACAGCAGGAATGCGATGACGACCAGAGCGAAGACGTAGAGGACTATCACGGTTGCCCTGAGCCAGTTCTCCGGACTTTCAAGGATTGGCTCTCGGTCCCAGAAGACGTCGAAGTACATGATTGCCACGGGCACGAGGATTAGATGATGGTGGAGAGAATATCCGTCCGAGAGCATCTGCGCTTCGAGGATGGCGATGGCGCATAGCCCCATCAGAATCCACACGGTGTTCGAGACCCTTCTCGTTCTCACGTCGGAGACTGACCCGTAGACAAGGAAGAACAGACCTAGGACGAGCCTTAGGATGTCCAATTCCTCCATGCGAATCGATAGTAACTCCGAATTAAAAAGGTAGTGGTTTGGTTACGTCTCGCAGAAGTCACGTGAGTGTCAGATCGAGACCATCCGCAAACCTGTGCGCCTCGTTGAACTCGCGATATGTGATTCGTCTTCCTATCTTCTCATGGTGGAATGCCTTGTGCTCAGGTCTGTACTGGTCCATGATGTTGACGACTATCTTGCTCGTGTCCAGGTTCTCCTTCACCCACCTGAGGATCGGTTTGGTGCAGCACTCGACGTGTCCCGGCATCACGAGGTGTCTCATGACAATCTCCGCGTGCTCGTTCGCCAAGCTATGGTTTCTTGTCACGATTTCCCAATAGTTGGGAGCGTCCGAGAGCTCTTCTCCGCATTCACCAGGCCCGTACTTGAAGTCAGAGAGATACATGTCGACGACTCCGCGAAGAAGCGTCATCGTCTCTCTCGACATGTACATGTTCGAGTTCCAGATTTGAGGCAACGGCGCGGAACACACCCGCAGGACCTGCAGTATGTATTCCAGGTTCGGCGTTGGTTCCCCGCCCACCCAGTTGACGTTCCTAACGTTGCCGGCCATCCTCTCTATGTCGCGGGAAAGGACCTCCGCTGGAATGCATCTTCCCGCATTTCGCTGACTTATGTCCCAGTTCTGGCAGAATATGCATCTGAAAGTGCACCTGTTGAAGAAGATCGTGTACGAGGGGATGATGTCCGGCTCCTCTCCCCAGTGGACGAACTTGGATGCCACTCTGGCCTCTTCTGCTTTGCAGTAGCCTTTCTCTCCCGCCAGTCGGTTCACTCCACAAAACCGCTCACAGAGATGGCAGCTCTCCATGATCCTTCGGGCGAGCTCGATCTTCAAATCGATCAAAGTCTTTCCCGGGTCGGGGGTCTTGCCCTCCGCCTCCAAGAAGGTGTCGTGGTCCGCCCAGAGCGTGGGAGTCTTCTCCGTGAGATCCGAATCTATGCCCTGGGCAGCCTCTGCAAGGAACGCGGGGAGCCTATCCCCACTCAAGATGGAAAAATAGTTGGAAAGAACCTGCTTGGAGCCCTTCACGACATTTTATGGCTGCGTCAGATGAAAAACCTTATGGTCCAGCCTCCGAAAGATTTTATACACCTCGATATTGTATATCCGCCCCTCCATGAACCGTGAGGAAACCACACCTGAAGTCGAAATTCAGCTCAGCCGTAATCTAGGTCTTCTAGATGTCACCATGATAGGGATAGGCGGGATGATCGGGGCGGGCATCTTCGTTCTCATGGGGAGTGCATCCTCCGTGGCTGGTAGCGCAGCCATTATCGCCCTATCTCTCAACGGATTGGTGGCATTGATAACCGCACTCTCCTATGCCGAGCTTGGCTCCGCCTTTCCCGCCGCCGGTAGCGTCTACATCTGGGCAAGGGAAGGCCTCCCGCCTCCTGCGGGCTTCTTCAGCGGGTGGACGTCGTGGATCGCTGCCACGATTGCATGTAGTCTCTACGCGGTTGGGTTCGGCAGTTTCGCCGTATTCGCCCTTGGTCCCGAAGTTGCGGGGGTCATTCAGGACTCCCCATATTGGCTCGTCCAGATCATCGCGGTTCTCATCGTCCTGACCTTCGTCTTCATAAACTACTTCGGCGTCGAGACGACTGGAAAGACCGAGTCGTGGCTTACGGCGGCAAAGGTGGGCATACTTGCGGTTTTCGTCCTGGGCGGCTTCATAGCCATCTTCGGCGATCCAGGACACCTAGATCAATTCGTTGATGACTTTGTCGGTCAGAACACGTCCAGCGTTTTCCTGGCCATGGGACTCACGCTCATCGCGTTTCAGGGGTTCGAGATCATCGCTCAGTCTGGTGAAGAAGTCAAGAACCCGAAAAGGAACATCCCCAGAGCGATATTCATCTCAATCGGAGTTGTTGTCCTTCTCTACGTGCTCACGTTCTTTGTCTTCTATGAGTACCTTGTGGATCCAGGCCTCGTGGATCCCAATTCCCCCGAACTCGCGATGATTCGGGCAGCAAACGGAATCATTCCCGTAGGTGGTTCAGCACTGATGCTCGCAGGAGGCTTTCTTGCCACAACTTCTGCCTTGAATGCAACTGTCTACTCTTCTTCGAGGGTTTCGTTTGCCATGGGCAGGGATGGAACGATTCCACACCGACTGGGGAAGATCCATCCGGCAAGGAGAACACCTTCCAATGCGATACTGACAAGCGGTCTTATCATAGGCATGATGGCCGTGCTCCTTCCCATAGAGCAGATCGCCGCATCAGCATCCGTGATGTTCCTCCTGCTCTTCACCCTCGCGAATGCATCTGTGATATCCCTGAGAAAGAAAAGGCCCGATCTGGACAGAGGGTTCAAGGTTCCGTTTGTCCCCGTTGTGCCGCTGATCGGCATCGTCCTGAACGTCTTTCTTGCTGCCTACATCTGGTTCTTGGAACCTCTGGAGGGAGACTTCGGTCCCGGTCAGATCGCGTGGTATGTAGCGCTGACGTGGATTCTCATTGGATTGGTGATTCATTATCCGACGGGCGGCAGGAGGGAGATCACTGAGATCAAACCTGCCCAAAGGGTCGAGGTTCTTGAGGTTCTCTCCAAGGGAACCGCCAAGATAGACAAGAAGAAGTACAGGGTCATGGTCCCGATCAAAGGACCTGAGGATATGCCCTTGGTCGATTTCGGAGCTTCTCTGGCGGAGGACAGGAATGGAGAGCTCACCATACTCAGCGTGTTCGACGTCCCGAAAGCCACGCCCTTGAAGTCAGTGGGCTACGGACAAGTGAGCTCGTCGATAAGAGAAATGGGTCGTCTGGAGAGGTCCGCAAGGAAGAAAGATATCAAGGTCCATGCGCTCCTCAAGATCTCGCACGATGTCTACGAGGCCATCATCCGGACCATCGAGAACGAGGACGTGAACCTCATAGTCCTTGGATGGACGGGCGGGGTGCCAACTCGTCGAAGGATATTCGGAACCAACATAGACTACCTGGTGCAGAGGGCGCCTTCGGATGTCGTCGTCTTCAAGTTCAAAGGCATGCCCGAGACGCTCGACAGCATACTCCTTCTCGCAGGTCATGAATGGCACGCCTCGCACGCCGCAGAACTGGCCTCCAGCATCGCAAAGAGATCTGAGGCAACCATCACCGTTCTTGGTGTGGTGACGGACGCAAGCAAGAGGAGAATGGACGAGAGGGCCGTTGAGAGACTGTCAACGATCTGCCGCGAGAACGGTGTCGGCGTGGACACCAAGGTAGTGACGTCCCACGAGTACGTTCGCACTGTTGTGGCCGAGTCCAAGAAGCACGATTTACTCGTGATGGGTGCCAGCGCGTATTGGCCTCTCAAGAAATACGTCTTCGGCCCGATACGGGATGACATCGCTGCAAGAACGGAGACACCGATTCTCATGTTGAGAAAGGTGAAGACTAGTTGACGAGGGACTTTATGCCCGCCTCCAGGAAGACGTCCTGAACGTAGTAGATTAGTTTGCTGTTGATCGCCTTCATAGTCTCCGGCTTGTCGGTGTAAGCGAGCAGCTGATACAGTATGAGCCCATTATCGATGTTCTTAGCGAAGATCTCCGGTCTCGGTTCATCCACAATCCCATCGGTCTTGTCCGCGGCCCTCATGAGGAGACTCTCGACCTTGGCGTGCGGGATGTCGAACCCGACTCTCGTCTCCACGGCCATGGCGTAGGTTTCCGATCTGCTGAAATTCACGGTTCTCTTCCCGATCAACTCGCTATTCGGAACGCTGATGATCTCTCCCCTGAGCGTCTCCACCTGCGTCAGGGCAAGGCCTATGTTCTTGATGTCGCAGACGAGATCGTCCAGAATCTTCACTCTGTCGCCCTCATCGAACGGGTCCGACATCATGAGCCCGATTCCCGACAAGGCATTCCTAATCGTATCGATTCCCACGTAGATGCCAGCGAGGACGAGGAGCACGAACACTACCGCCGCGAGTATCACCTCAAGGGGGTCCAGAAGTACCGAGAGAACCGAGAAGACGAGAACGATCGTCGCGGCTCCCCAGACGATGTATCTGGAGAGTCTCCTCAGGAGCTCGACTACACGCGGAGGGAATTTCTTGCTCCTTCGCCTCATGTCCTCGAACAGCGACGATGTGAGCCGCAAGATGATTAGTGTCACTGCGATCACAACGACGGCCATCGCGCCTAAGTGCGGGAGATTAGCAGCCTGGATTGGATACAGAATGATCTCATTCACCCAGTCCCTCACACCTTCCACACCGGCTCCGCCGATGAGCCAAAGCCCGCCAAGCCCTGCGATCAGCCCTCCCAGCACATATATGAGGTACTTGAGGAAGAGCTCAACGAATCCAAGGGCCTCCAGGCCAACGAGGCCTTCCTGTCTTCTCTCGACCGACTTCCGCAGATATTCTGCGAACCTCCTCAACATATTCGCGAGGATGACCGTGATCAGGAGGACTACGACAACGAAGAGGATTGGCAAGAAGAGGCTGTTCAAGACTAGGAGGAACCCTTCCTCTCCGGACTGCAAGTAAACTATGACAAGAACGAGTACGCCAAGGATGCCTACCCATATCCATTGAACAACCGATTTTATTATGTCCAGGGCCCTGTTGTCCAGGTACTTGCTTTCGTGCATCTTGAGATACTCGAAGTACCTCGTTAACCAGGCGAGACCATACATCCAGACAACTATGAGTAGGATTATCGCCACGAGCCACGGGCCGAATTCCGTGAGGAATCCCACAATCGGGTCTAGGAAGGAAAGCGTGAACGCCATCCGATTGAGATTATGCAGCATTATTAAAGCCTTTTCGGAGACTTTCCCACAGCGGAGAATGAGCCTCTGGCTCGAAGAGGCCCTAATTCTATTGGGTGGCCGTTCCGCGCACTAGCCAGAGATTGGCCGTCTCCCCTTTTTGGACCGCGTCCCCGAAGAAGCTCGGTGGCAGACCCTCTATGTAGATTCCGAAATCCACTCTCCAGGACCCTGAGCCCATTCCCAGCAACAGGCCCATCGCGGCGACGTTCATGCGGATGGAGATGACGAAGAGCATCTCCGATCCGAGTTCGTGGTTGTCGCTCAGCATCTTGACCAGTCGCGGAGTGCCCATCGAGAGCAGGACCTCGAAGCCCAGGTACGTATTGGCGGCAAGAACGTCCGCAAGATCCTCCTCGACGTTTACGGAAGGAGGGCTTCCAAACCCCGAAATGAGCCCCCTCAATCTGGCTGACAGCCAGAGGAAGCTCTCGCGCAGAACTTCCTTTCCAATGATGAATGCAAGTCTCACTCCGATACCAGCCGTCCCGCCAACCTTGACCTGACCCTCAAAGTAGAGGACAATCTCTATGACCTTCTCTATGTTGCTCTCGATTGCCTCGACCAACTCGCTCATCGTGTTGGAAATCCCAAGCTCGGCGAATCTAGCGGCAGAGTCGATCGATATCTCCTCCCCGAGGGTATCTGCCCAGGCCGACTCGAAGGACCGGGAGACGATGCCGATCAGGTCGAGTTCCGCGAGATCCTCCCTGAGCTTGATGAGCATTCCCAGTTCGATGTCAAGCGTTCCTGCGGGAGTGGGAATCGAGGGGATCTCCACCGCATACCTCTTCTCGTGGAATCTCTCGATGTGCGGCACCTCGAACTCAATCTGCCATTCTTCCCCCCATTCCGCAACAGCATGGAAGAAGGATCCCTCAAGGACCATCGCTGGATCGAACGTTCCATTGAAAACCAGATGTCCATATGAAATCTCAAGGTTGACCGTGATGTCGTATTTGGAGGTCGCCTTGTTCTTCTGATCTTGGGTCAGGTTCATGTCATCCAGTTTGCTTAGCAGAATGACGGTCCTCAGGCTCCCGGCTTCGAAGACCCCCGCTACAATCGTGCCGTTGCCCCGGTTGAGGCCAATCTCGAGTTCCCCTCCCAAGACGGACATCTGAAATGTCGTTGATCCGAACGCGGATATGACTTCCTCGATCATGCCGCCGATCAGACCTGCAACGCTCGAGATCGAGGACCTCAGCAGCTCGGTCGTGGTCTCTATGACGTCGTTTATGACCCTCAGAACGTCCCGGGCGTACGACAGGAGCGTTCCGATAAGCTCCTTCACGAGGGATACGAGCCACGAAATCGCGTCCAGGATCCAATCGAGAACCTTAAGGAGACAGTCCCAGACATCTTCGAGGAACCTGCAGAAGGTCTCCCATATGTCCTCAAGGAAGGTATTACTCGAATCGTATGCAACGCCCGCCAGCGGCCATCCTGATCGTGCGCTTATCGATATCTCGAACTCCAGGGGGATGCTTGTCCCGACTCTGTCCTTCTGGCTTGTGATGCCATTCGATGCCCAGTCTGTGGTGACGAGGAGGTCGGTGAGCGCTCTGACCTGTATCCTCCAAGTCGACACGTACGGCGCGAAGGAGCTGCGGGTGACATCCGTATAGTGGACGTTTCTTCCCGACCCAGACTGAGAATCCAGGGGGCTGTCTACGGATACGCACAAGGCCCCCACACGGAGCTCTTCGACATCGCACTCCGCCCGCCAGCTCTCCCCCGACAGGTATGACGGTTGCTGAGTGACCTCTGTCCTGAAACTCCTTCTTGGGGCTTCCGCGTGGTTTGCGTCTCCACGCCAGAACCGGAATGTCTCGTTCGTTGTCGAAACGAGAAAACGGATGTTCTCGACATCCTCCGCTTCGACGGTGGATTCTACGAGCTGAGCGACGTTTTCCGAGGCCTTTGCCAGTATGCCCGACGACGAAACCACGAAATCCCTCAGCCTCGAGTATAACCCTCCATCCTCTGATGGCGTGTCCATCGAATTCGCCTTCCGTCTCATCTCCTCCAGATTCAAAATCGTCTGGTTGATTAGCAGTCCGTGTGCCTCTCTGCCAAGCCCTCTCTCCAGAACGGACAACTCCACGATCTCGGCGAGTTGCCCCCTCTCCTCGACGGTCAGCCCCTCATATTCCGTCTGGCTCTCGACCCTTCGGATCATCTGCTCGAGAATCGTCTCGTGTGCTAGGGCTTTGCCTTCATCACCAACCAGTGAGCCGACCTCATCCACGATTCGTAAGATCACGTTCGCAGTCAGGTTGGCCTGGGCATCCCACAGTTCGCTTATGATTTCAACCACCAAGCTCTCGTTTTTCTGTATCTGGACGAGCAAGCTGGAGGTCTTTTCCCTTACGGCCTCGCTAAGGTCCTGCAAGGCCGAGACGTTGTCAGTTGGCACAATGCCGTCCATCGAGACAGCAGAGAAGGGTCCCGCCGCTTCGGCCATCTCGCCGACCCTCCCTGCCATCTCCTTCACGAGGTCCCGCTGCGTCTTGTACACGACCCTAACGTCGCTGTCATAGACCAGATGATAGCAACTCCTCCAGAAGCCATCGAAGCCCTCCGCCACGTCCACGACTTCAAATGGCACGTATGCAGCGAATCCCGGTATGGTGAAGTTGACGATACTGTTCGTCTCCGTCGTGATCTGGAACTCCGAGCCCGGGACCGGGAACACAACCGGATAGGATATCAGAGTACCATCTTTCGTCTCGCTGGCCATGTTCTTGAACCATGATCTGGTCAACCAGGCCTCCCTGCTTTCGCCCGAAATCCAGAAGAGAAAATCCTGTATGGAGTTGGCCAGCACTTGGGCTGCTTGCAGGGAGATATCCGCAACTGGTGTGAGCCCGAAATAGTCGAAGTATTTCAGCGTCATCCGGTCGATCATGGCGTAGATTGCCTGCGAAACGATTGTGCCAATTGACACGTTCGCCCTTCCCTGTCCCGTGTATAGGAGGAACAGGTCCGATGGGTCCAGGCTTCCCGCTCCAATCCATGTTTCCAGGAGGCTAGCCACACTCGTGTTCTTGTCCTCGCCACCGTTGATGAGATCGAACGCCTCTATCGCATCCTCGTCAACCGATCTCAAGAGAGTGAGTTGCTCGAGGATCAGGGCCAGATTAAGCGCCCTTTCCACGTCCCGAATTCCGATTATCTCGCGGGTTGAAGGGACATCTTGTCGTGAGGAACCCCATCCTTGGAGCACCCTCACCTGAGCCAGCGTCGACAGCATGTACTCCGTGATCCTCGCGATGTCCCCGAACTCGGACTGTGCGGCGGAAGCAAGGCTGTCCATCTTACCCTTCAGAAACGGGACGAGCGAGTCCAAGTCCTGAGAGAACTCATGCTTGTTTCTCGCGGCAATCCCGTTCTTGCTCATGACGTACGTGACGTGCCCCGTCACCGAGAACGTCACAGTTCTCCACAGCTCCATCCAGTATCCCGAGCGGTCCGTCTCGAGTTCCTCGAACGTCAGGTTCCCGAAAGTCTCGTTCTCGACTCTGGCTTCCTTCCCGAAGTCCTGCAGAATCCAGTTCTCGAGGATGATTGAGCTGCTATAATCGCGGATATCGAAGTGGAAACCTTCGACATCTCGCGGGAAGGACCCATTGAGATACGAATCCATCATGTCCTCGTACAGGTGAGCGATCCTCGAGCAGTTTCCGTCACCGAGTTGGACTGCCCGGGTTCCCATCCAGTAGGCCTCGGTCTCAACCTCTCTGTGGATGAGGACAGAGATCTCCCTGCCCTCTTGGATGACATCCTCTGTCACCCTGTCTTTCACGTGCTGGAACTGGAGTCCTGAGATGTATGTCAAGCTGAGCATCGAAGTCAGAAGAAGCAATACACCCAGAAAGGCAAAGGGCACCCTCGCTCTATCGTCTAGTCTCATTCCGCATCCCTCCGATTGGAGAACGCCCTGTCGCTATAAGTCGATTCTCAATAGTAGGAATCTGGAAAATCTGAAAGACAGTGAAAGCAATAACTCTAGAGTCTCGTCAGAGCGACCGTCTCGATGCTTTGCACGCCCTCGATTGCCGCCAGCTCACCTTCCAACCTCTCTCCGACCCCTTCCACCTCCTCCACAATCGCAGTTATCTCGAGGGCTTTCAGCCCGAAGGCGATCGGTTTAACCTCAGACGAATGGAATCTCCGCTCCCCCAGGATTTCCATCGCTTTTTCCTTGACGCTATTCAGATCCACTTCCAACTCACTCGGCATGAGTCTGTATGTAATGGCGACTTCTCCCATGTCAACCCCTACGGCCCTTCGAAACCGCAGGCCTCGCATTTGTAAGGGACGCTCTGGTCCCTGCACTGGGTGCAGCGACCTATGGTCCCCTCTCCACAGGCGGGGCATTTGAAGATCGCGGTCCCCTTTCTCTGCATCACGACACCGCATGACGAGCATCGATTGTCTGGCATCATTTCACCTTCGTGATCTCCGAGGATTTCAGAGGACATACGAGAAGTCAGACTTAAATGTGCCCTTTCCGAGGTGTGCTCGAGAAGGAAGCGCATCTGAAGGCGCAAGAGAGGGGCTATTAATAGTTATCATTCAAACACCATTTTTTTCCACTGACAAATATATTTCTTTCGTCATTTAAAGGGGTTGGGCGGCCCGAAGGACGTCACGGCACTCAAATCAGCGCAAGTCTTTAATACCAGAATGGTAATCTTTTGTGGAATCATGCCGAGACCTCAGATGAGCACTGGGCCCGTAGCTCAGCTAGGTCGGACGCATACGACCGTGATCACGTCCCTAGAAAGAGCATCTGGCTTTTAGTCGACCCGTTTCGGAAAGCCAGCACAATCCGTCAGAAACGGTCGAAAAGACACCAGGTGGTCCGGGGTTCGAAAAGGCCCTCGTCCCGAGGGCTTCGAAAATCCCCGCGGGCCCGTCTGAGGGAACTCGGCGGTATCTACACATGCGTGAGTAGAGAAAGACTGGGGTGGACGAGGTTGAAATTCAATGTTATGGAGCACAGATTGGTACCAGAGCATCATCTAGTTCTCGAGAAGGAAGAAGGAAAGATTCTCAATGGCCTCAAAGTGCACAAAGATCAGCTCCCAAAGATACATAGAAACGACCCGTGCGTCCAGCTCCTTGAGAGGAAGCACGGACCCATCGAGGAGGGTCGTGTCATCAGGATAGTGAGGATTAGCGAGACATCTGGAGTCTCGGTGGCGTATAGACTCGTGGTCGGAAGGTGATTTCATGCGAGAGTTGGTAGAAGCTTTCTTCAGAGAGCGGAGTATCGTCAACCATCATATAGCCAGCTTCAATGATTTCCTCCCTACACTGGATAACCCAGACAGCAGGATGCAGCAGATTGTGGACAATTTGCGGATTTCTGTGGAGGACGAGCGGAGAGGGATATTGAAGCTTGACGAGGACAGAACGGACGGGGACGTGATCGAGATTCGCATTGGAAGGGCAAGGGACGAGAAGGGTAGGATACTCTCGGAAGCCAAGTCCACGATCGAGGTCGATACTCCGATCGTCAAGGAGGCGAACGGAGCGACGGACAAGCTCACCCCAATGGAAGCCAGACTGAGGAACCTGAACTATCAGGCCCCCATCCACCTGTGGTTCACGAAGATCATAAACGACATCGAGCAGGAACCCGAGCGGGTGACCATCGGGAACCTCCCCATCATGGCGAAGTCAAAGAAGTGTCACCTCCACAAGGAGAACCTGGAAGTGGACGGGGAGCTCACGCAGGAGGAGTACCTGGACAAGCTCGTCGAGAAGAAAGAGGACCCACACGACCCAGGCGGCTACTTCATCATCGGCGGGACGGAAAGGGTTCTGATCTCGCTCGAGGATCTGGCACCGAACAGGGTGCTCGTCGAGAGGAGCAAACGATACGGCAGGACCGCCGAAGTCGCAAAGGTGTTCTCCCAGAAGGAAGGATACCGGGCTCTCACGCTGATGGAGAAGAAGAAGGACGGCGTGCTCGTCGTAGCCGTCCCCACAGCATCGGGACACATCCCACTCATAATCTTACTCAAGGCTCTCGGGATGGATACAGATGGAGAGATTTTCTCAGCGATAGTCTCCGAAGAGGAGATGTCCAATGTCATCTACGCGAACATCGAGGAATGCCAGAGCAAGAAGCTCTATCCTCCGAACGGGATCTTCACGAAGGAAGACGCCCTTCTGTGGCTTGAGAAGAAGTTCGCAACGGGACAGGCGAAGGAGTACCGGGAGAAGAAGGTCTCGAGCATTCTGGATCGTTCTCTGCTCCCGCATCTCGGCGACAGCCCGGACGACAGGATAAAGAAGGCCATATTCCTTGGAAGGATAGCGAGGACCGTTCTCGAGCTGTCCCTTGGCAAGAGGCTGGAGGACGACAAGGACCATTACGCGAACAAGAGGCTGAAACTGGCGGGTGACTTGATGGAGGATCTCTTCCGAGTCGCATTCGCCAACCTCATGAAGGACCTTAAGTATCAGCTCGAGAGAAGCTATTCACGAAGGAAGGAGCTGAAGATATCCTCGGCCATCAGGCCCGATCTTCTCACGCAAAGGCTTCTTCATGCACTCGCAACCGGAAACTGGGTTGGCGGAAGGGCGGGCGTTTCACAGCTTCTCGATAGGACATCCAACATGAGTGCGATGTCCCATTTGAGGAGGGTCACGTCACCGCTCACGCGGACCCAGCCCCACTTCGAAGCCCGAGATTTGCATCCAACACAGTGGGGACGGCTCTGTCCGAATGAGACCCCGGAAGGCCAGAACTGTGGACTCGTGAAGAACTGTGCGCTCATCGTCGACGTGTCGGAGGGCTTTTCCGAAGATGAAGTGAAGCTGCTTCTGGCCGACCTCGGAACAAAGCAGATCAAAGGCCAGCGGACGACGATGACCAGAATCTATGTGAATGGAGACCTGGTGGGTCTGCATGACGATCCCATGCGACTGATCGACGGCATCCGGGAAAGGAGAAGGAACGGTCTTCTGTCCCCCGAAGTTAACGCCCGTTACGATGCGAACATGAACGAAATCGTGATAAATTGCGACGAGGGAAGGGTGAGGCGTCCTCTGCTCGTGGTCAAGGATGGCAGGCCTGTTGTGACGAAGGCATATATCGATGACATCCGTGCGGGCAAGCGGAAAGCGACGGACCTTCCCCAGGACGGGATGCTGGATTGGATCGACGCTGAGGAGGAAGAGGACTCCTATGTCGCAGTGTACGCCTACGACACGCCGTCGCGGTGCGAACACTGCAACAGACCGCTCTCCAGGAACGACGTTGAGTGGACCAATATGGGCGAGCCCGATGACTTCGCCAGACTCACCTGCGTCCACTGCAACAAGTCCTTCGACGTACCCTCCCTCCTGACGAAAGAGCATACTCACTTGGAGGTCGACCCGCTTGTCATCCTCGGCGTTGCGAGCGGGCTGGTTCCGTATCCCGAGCACAACTCCACTCCCAGGGTGACGATGGGATCGGGGATGGCCAAGCAGTCACTCGGTCTTCCTGCTTCGAACTACAGGATCAGGCCCGACACGAGAGGCCATCTGCTTCACTACCCCCAGGCTGCGATCGTCGAGACCAAGGGGATGGAGTACGTCAAGTTCAAAGAAAGACCCGCTGGTCAGAACTACGTGGTCGCGGTGATGTCCTACTACGGGTACAACATCCACGACGCAGTCGTGGTGAACAAGGCCAGCATCGAGAGGGGCCTGGGCAGGTCCTCCTTCCTGCGAACGTACAAGGCGGAAGAGAGGAGGTATCCCGGTGGTCAGGAGGACCACTTCGAAATACCCTCTCCTGACGTGAGAGGAGCCAGAGCTGACACGTCCTACAGTAGCCTGACCCCCGACGATGGTCTGATAACTCCAGAGGTTGCAGTGGACGGAGGGGATGTCCTGATTGGGAAGACATCGCCTCCCAGGTTCCTTGAGGAAGAAACGGATTTCCTGACGCCTCAGAAGAGGAGAGAGACGAGCATCACGGTCAGGCATGGCGAGAGCGGATGGGTCGACAGCGTCATGCTCACCGAGTCCGAGAACGGAAGCAAGCTCGCCAAGGTGAAGGTCAGGGACCTCAGGGTTCCCGAGCTCGGTGACAAGTTCGCCTCGAGACATGGCCAGAAGGGCGTGGTAGGTCTCATCGCGGCTCAGGAGGATATGCCTTTCAGCGAGGACGGAGTCGTACCAGACCTGATAATCAATCCTCACGCAATCCCTTCCCGGATGACCGTCGCGCACGTTCTGGAGATGATTGGCGGGAAGGTTGGTGCGATGCAAGGCCGGATGGTCGACGGCACCCCTTTCAGCGGGGAGAGGGAAGAGGCATTGCGCACGGCGCTCACGGATTCCGGATTCAAGAGCAACGGCAAGGAAGTCATGTACTCTGGAAGGAGTGGCCAGATGGTTGAAGCGGAGATTTTCACGGGCGTCATCTACTATCAGAAGTTGCACCACATGGTCTCTGGAAAGCTTCACGTCCGGTCTCGAGGACCCGTCCAGATTCTGACGAGACAGCCTACGGAAGGCAGGTCCAGACAAGGCGGCCTGAGATTCGGAGAGATGGAGAGGGATTGCCTAATCGGACACGGCGCAGCCATGGTTATCAAGGACAGGCTTCTCGACGAGTCCGATGGAACTCTGCAGTACGTCTGCGGCGATCCGGACTGCGGTCACTTCGCCATCAAGGACCGGAAGGGGAACCTAAGCTGTCCCGTGTGCGGTAATAACACCAAGATTCATCCTGTTCAGACATCTTACGCGTTCAAGCTTCTCCTGGACGAACTTCTCTCATTGAGTGTGGCCATGCGGTTGCAGCTCGAGGACCTGAGGTGATCGAATGCTACGGGGAGTCTCTAAGAGGATAAAATCAATCAAGTTCGCTCTGCTTTCGCCCGACGAGATCAGGAAGATGTCCGCGACCAAGGTCATCACTGCCGACACCTACGATGACGATGGCTTTCCGATAGACATGGGCCTCATGGACTCGCATCTTGGGGTCATTGAGCCCGGACTGAGGTGCAAGACGTGCGGCGGCAAGGTCGACGATTGCCCGGGTCATTTCGGGCACATCGATCTCGCGATGCCGGTGATTCACGTTGGCTACGTGAAGGAGCTCAAGAAGCTCCTCATGGCGACCTGCAAGAACTGCGGACGGTTGCTCCTTCTAGATGAGGAAATCAGAGCGTACGAGAGGGAGATGGACGCCCTGGACAAGATCGGCGGGACGAAGCTCGACAAGAAGATGATGGCGAAAGAGACCGCTCGCGATGCGGGGAAACGACAGATCTGCCCCCACTGCGATACCGAGCAATCCAAGATTACGCTGGACAAACCAACCACCTTCAGAGAAGACGGTCACAAGCTCACACCGAAGGAGGTGAGGGAGCGCCTGGAGAGAATAAGGGACGAGGACCTGCGCCCAATGGGAATAAACCCGGACGTCGCAAGACCCGAATGGATGATTCTCACGGCCCTGCTTGTCCCGCCAGTGACGGTGCGACCGTCCATAACGCTCGAGAGTGGGGACAGGTCGGAGGACGACCTCACGCATAAGCTCGTCGACGTTCTGAGGATCAATCAGCGGCTGAGAGAGAACAGAGACGCCGGCGCTCCACAACTCATCGTGGAGGACCTTTGGGAGCTCCTTCAGTACCATATCACGACATACTTCGACAATCAGACGAGCGGAATCCCTCCCGCGAGACACCGCTCCGGTCGCCCACTCAAGACCCTCGTTCAGAGGTTGAAGGGTAAGGAGGGTAGGTTCCGGTCCAATCTCAGCGGGAAGCGCGTGAACTTCTCCGCGAGGACGGTCATATCGCCTGACCCGCTGCTCTCCATAAACGAGGTGGGAGTGCCCGTCGAGGCAGCAAGGGAACTGACGATACCGCTGTACGTGCAGGCCTACAACCTCGAGTGGGTGCGCGAACTAGTGAAGCGGGGACCTGTGCCAGAGGGGAACGGCTACGTACCCGGCGTCAACTACGTAATAAGGCAGGACGGGAGAAGAATCAGAGTGACTGACAAGAACGCGGAGACGGTAGCCGAGACAGTCGACGTCGGCTATGTCGTGGAACGGCAACTCCAAGAAGGCGACATAGTCCTCTTCAACAGGCAACCATCGCTCCACCGGATGAGCATGATGGCTCACGAGGTCAGAATCATGTCCTTCAAGACGTTCAGGTTCAACCTGGCGGTGTGTCCGCCGTACAACGCCGATTTCGACGGCGACGAGATGAATCTCCACGTTCTTCAGAGCGAAGAAGCCAGGGCCGAGGCTAAGGTATTGATGAGGGTTCAGGAGCACATACTGTCTCCGCGATTCGGCGGTCCGGTAATCGGTGCAATCCACGACCACATCAGCGGCGGCTTCCTGATGACGCACAAGGACTCCAAGTTCAACATGGAGCAATCTTCTCGAATACTCTCACTCGTCGGTGATGTCAAGCTTCCGAAGCCCGGGATCGTAGAGGACGGTGTGGAGTATTGGACAGGGAAGCAGCTCTTCAGCCTGGCCATTCCCGACGACCTCAACATGGTTTTCAGGGCATCCATCTGCCAGGCCTGCGACACTTGCGACAAGGAGGACTGCGATAGCGATGCCTATGTCAAGATAGTGAACGGCGAGATCATGTCGGGAACGATTGACGAGAAATCCATCGGAGCCTTCAACGGGAAGATACTCGACAAGATAGCTCGGAACTACGGTTCGGACCGTGCTAGGATTTTCATCGACCAGGCAACGAAGTTCGCCATCGGCGCCATCATGGTCCGTGGATTCACGACGGGAATCGACGATGAGGACATCCCGGAAAGCGAGAAGATGAAGATCGCGGAGATACTTCAGACGGCCGTCGATGGAGTCCGCACCCTTGTCCAGGCGTACAAGGAGGGCGACCTCGAACAGATGCCCGGGCGGTCGCTGGAAGAAACGCTCGAGGTGGAGGCTATGAAGAAGCTCGGACGGGCGAGAGACGATGCCGGTAATCACGCGGGCAAGCACCTCGGTCTCGAGAACTCGGCGGTGATAATGGCTCGAAGCGGTGCCAGGGGCTCCATGCTCAACCTCAGCCAGATGGCCGGGTGCGTGGGGCAGCAGGCAGTGAGGGGAGAGAGGATCTCCAGGGGCTACTGGAGCAGGACCCTTCCCCACTTCCCGAAGGGCGATCTCGGTGCGGAGGCGAAGGGTTTCGTGAAGTCTTGCTATAAGAGCGGGCTGACTCCCACGGAGTACTTCTTCCACAGCATGGGTGGCCGTGAGGGACTCGTTGACACTGCCGTCAGGACATCCAGGTCCGGATATATGCAGAGGCGGCTGATCAACGCGTTGGAGGACCTCAAGGTGAAGGAGGACAGAAGCGTCAGGAACACCGCCGACACGATAGTCCAGTTCAAGTTCGGGGAGGACGGAATCGATCCGAGCAGGAGCGTCCAAGGTCGCGCGGTCGATGTCGATGACATACTGAGGGACGTGCTCGGTGCCAAGAAGTACGCCACTCTTCCCGAGGAGAGAGTCGTCCGCAAATATGGCGAATTGGAAGAGGGCCTAGAGATGACAGAGGAGGAAGCAGGGAAGCTCGGGGAGGACTAACCATGGCGAGAAAGGACACTGTAGAGGCCCTCAAGAAGCGGAAGATAGGTTCCAAGGCGGCAGAGACACTCGCCGAGGCTGGATTCACCCTCTCAACGATAAAGAAGGCGAGCGTGGAGAAGCTCTCGAAGTACATCTCCGAGGATGATGCCATCCGCGTGCTCAAGAAGCTCGGCGTCGAGGCCAAGAAACCAGAGAAGAAGAGAAAGTCGAAGAAGAAGAAGCCAGAGCCGAAGAAGATCGAGCCCCAGCCCGACATCAAGATCCCAAAGAAGGTCCCGCCGCGGACGAAGTTCGAGATGGGGCTGACAAAGATGGTTGAGGACCTGGGCGGGAGCCTGCCAAGGTCGGTCATCTCCCAACTTGCGCATAGGATCGGTAAGCTGAAGCTCTCCAAGAAGGTGAAGAAGGAGATACTCACGCGGATGATGGAGAGATTCAACTCCCATCTCGTAGACCCCAACGAGTCTGCTGGAATAGTCTCCGCGCAGTCCATCGGTGAGCCGGGCACACAGATGACCATGAGAACGTTCCACTACGCCGGCGTTGCGGAGATTAACGTCACGCTCGGCCTGCCCCGGTTGATTGAGATTGTGGACGCCCGCAGATCACCCAGCACACCTATGATGGAGATCCATCTGAAGGCGTCCGTGATGAAGGAGTTGGACAATGCAAGAAGGGTGGCGTCAGACATCGAGGCCACCAATCTCGAAGATGTCAGCGGCATCGAGACGGACATGGTCAATATGCAGGTGATAATCCGTCCCGACGTCGACAGGCTCGCCTCTGATCATCTCACAATGAAGGAACTCGAGAAGGCCGTGAAGAAGATGAGGGGTACGGGCATCGTCGAGTACGAAAAGGATGTCAAGACCGGCGAGGAGATACTCGTTGTGAAGACCGGCGAAAGCTCCTTCAAGAAGCTGCAGAAGTTGCGAGAAAACCTGGCCGCGCTGAGAATCAAGGGAATAAAGGGCATCACGAGGGCCATAATCCGGAAGCAGTACCACGAGTACGTTATCTACACGGAGGGCTCCAACTTCAAAGAGGTCCTCGACATGGAAATGATCGACCCGACAAGGACGACGACCAACAACATCCAGGAGATTTACGAGGTCCTTGGTGTGGAAGCCGCTAGGAATTCAATCATAAAGGAGGCCTCGTCGACCCTCGGGGAGCAGGGTCTGACTGTCGACCTGAGACACATCATGCTCGTGTCCGACATCATGACCAATGACGGCGACGTGAAGGCGATAGGTCGCCACGGCATTTCTGGAAGGAAGTCCAGCGTCCTGGCGCGAGCGGCGTTCGAGATCACGTCCACGCACCTCATGCGTGCAGCAATCATCGGTGAGGAGGACTACCTGGACGGTGTTGCAGAGAACGTCATCGTCGGCCAGCCGGTCACACTGGGCACCGGTGCGGTAACGCTGGTGTATCGACCGGTTGCCCCATCCAAGAAGGGGGCATAGCCGTGGATGTCGGTAGAGAGATCAGGAAGGCCATCGAGACAGGGGCAGTCAAGCTCGGTGTGGATCAGACGAAGAAAGCGGTGAGGGAGGGAAGCGCGAAGCTGGTCATCCTATCGAAGAACTGTCCGGACGAGTTCCTATCGAATCAGACCCAGACGAGAACGCTTAGATTCGACGGAACGAACACTGACCTCGGATCGGCCTGTGGAAAGCCGTTTTCTATCTCGGTGCTTGCCGTCCTCGAACCTGGCGAGTCTGAGATCTTGGGTGCCTAGGGTGAACCCGTGGAAGGAATCACGTTCGACGAGAACACCATAAGTTATATCGGATTCTTCCAGCGCATAACCGGTGCCAGGGTGAAGGACTGCATCGACACGGACGACAAGATCATCTTCATCGTTGAACGCGGGTACATCGGGATGGCGGTCGGAAAGAAGGGAGAGATCGCCCAGAAGCTCAGGAGGATGCTGAAGAAGAACATCCTCATCGTGGAGCACTCTGACGATCCTGGGACGTTCATAGCCAACCTGTTCCATCAGTTCAAGGTCCAAGGTGTGGAAGTGGAGGACAGGCCGAAAGGCACCCATGCAACGGTCAAGGTGGACCCATCGCTGAAAGGCAAAGCCATTGGAAGGGACGGCAACAACCTCAGACTGGCAAGGCGGATAGTCCGGAGACATCATCCCATAGACAGCATAAGTGTGGACTAGCGACATACTTATATCCCGATTCCTCGATGCATTGCCGCAAGAAGGGATGGGACTATGTGCAAGTATCTCTATCAAGGTAACAAGTGTTGTAGCCCTGCGATTGAAAGCGGCGAATGTGTGGGGCTCGAGAACTGTCACCTCTTTTCCAACTCCAGGGAGAATGAGTTGGGGGACTGCACGTTCGAGGCGTGGTACGGTCTCTACTGCCCCAGGTACAAGAGGTTCTTTTGTCCTGGCAAGGGCAACTGCGACACATTCGAGCAGTACATGGAGAACTTCACAGGTTTTGGAAGAGGATCCCGCTCCTGAACCTCACAAGGCCTACAGGGGCCGCTTGCACTTCCCGCAGACCAATCTCGTTTCCCGCCCGCACTCCTTGCATATGCCATGGAGGAACCTCTCCTTGACGGGCGCGTGATGACAGTCCGAGACCGCCAGAACCATATGTCCGCAGTAGTCACAGAGGTGCTCGATTGGCCTGGTTCTCTCAACCCTCTTTTCGTAAATCTTGAGTATGACCCAGATTATGATGAGGATGAGCACTAGTATTCCAACGACAACAATCGGCGACCCCCAAGCACCCAGGCCGTTGGAGAGAGCGAACTCAATCACAAACCCTCAAACCGCTCTCTCGTATTTATGGGTATACCCGCTCGCCTGACCGAGCATGATGGAGCGCTGATCTTCCGGGGGCTGGTGACATCATCGAATCCATCCGCGAGAACGCTGACGCAACAGATTTATAGCACCACGCACGTATTGAGTCGGGATACATATGGCAATGACAACTCTTCGTTTTATCTTCATCAGCGATCCCGAGAAGCCGGTTGTTACGTTGAAGGTGCCGAACGATATGCTTTTTCAGGAAGCCCTTGTGATGGCGGCCAAGAAGCAGGACAAGGACGCAGGTGTACTGTCGGCAACATACCCGGGTGGCACCCCCCTAACCGGCGGGACAGTGGAGGAGATCTCTGGTAAGAGCACGAACATACACGTTATTGACCCGTCCATCGTTGGTTGATTTCTTGAAGAGGGAAGACGACCTATTCTATTTCTTGCAGTGTGCAACAATAGCATCTCCGCGGGACGCCGACTGGTTCCAAAGGGTGAAGGAGGAGAAGTACGCACTGTCGAGATTCTCGGAATATCTCAGATTCCTCGAGGGGGGTGAATGGTTCGAACTGAGGCCGACGAGCGACGGCGCGACCAGATGGGTGGGTAGCGTGAGGGATTCGGGCCTGGAGTTCGAGATGGAGCTCGTATTGAAGGACGCCTATCCCACAATGCCTCCGGCCGTTAGGGTCCCCAAGCTCATGGACTACACGGACAGGAAGCTAGATGACGGGGTCCTCGGGCTCAGGATATGCGACATGCATATGGAGCAGAACTACTGGTGGGACGAATACTGTGGCATTGCTCTTTATCTCAAGCGGGAGGTCAGCTACTGGGTTCAGAGCGTTCTTCACGATATGCGCAAAGAGGGGTGGCTGAAATAGAGAGATATTCCCGCTTTGCGCAGTTCCCCTTTGCAGACTTCTCGGAGCTTAAGGAGAAGAGGATCCTCATCGTCGGCGTCGGCGGGCTCGGTGCGGTGAGTGCTGAGATACTCACCAGGTGCGGCGTCGGCAGGATCGTGCTGATGGATTACGACACGCTCGAGGAGGCGAATCTCAACAGACTCATCTACGACACGTCACAAGTTGGGATGAAGAAGGTGGACGCGCTGAAGGCCCACTTGAGGAAGGCGAATCCGGAGGTAAGTGGCGTAGGTCATCCGTTTGACATAACGGACGGAAAGGGCTACGATCTGTTCGTCGAGGAGGTCGGCAAGAGCGACGCCGTGCTGGGATGCGTTGACACGTTCCAGGTCAGGCTCTTCATGAACTCCCAGTGCGTCAAGGCGGGGAAGCCGCTGATCGACGGCGGGGCGTCGACCGACGGGGTTAACGGAAGCGTCCATGTCGTCATCCCGGGGAAAACACCTTGCTTCAGGTGCAACAGGCCGGTCCTTGGCGAAACGGCCCCCGCGGAGATCCAGAGACCTGAAAGCACCAGAGACACCACCGGCGTGTGCCACTTCACATCGCTTCCCACGACCATGGGAATAATCTCGAGTCTCCAGTGTCAGGAGGCCCTCAAGCTCCTGTTGAGCTTCGGACATACGGCGCCCTACCTAATGTATTACGGGCTTGAAGGCGTCCTGGAGAGGTATGACTGGGAGAGGGACCCGGACTGTCCAGTTTGCGGGGATATCACGTATGAAGAGTGACGTGACCATCCAGAGAGACGTCATAGCAATAGTCCTGAGCCACGCGCTCAAGGAGAGCAGGACGAGTGGAAGGGAAGTGATCGGATGGCTGCTGGGTTTTCTCTGGAACGGAGAGATATACGTCTGTGACGCCGTCCCCTGCACGCGATACAGAAGGCAGACCAAGTTCAGCGCGGAGGCGGACCCCCTCGAGGAAGCGGAGCTCGCCAGCCAGTATCCGAGAAACATCGGAATCGTGGGACTGTATCACTCGCATCCTTTTTCCTTGGGAAGGAACTCCTCACTGTTCAGGGATCTCTTCGACGTGGGCGATATCTTCCACAGCCACACCGATGACATCACCATGAAGAGCAGAGCGGGGAAACGGAAGAACTACCTCTCCCTCGTGACGAACGGAATCGACTACGCCTGCTTTGTCATGCGGAATCGGGTGGAGAAGGTATCTCCTAGGATTGTGGACAGCATTTCGTACTCCGACGCGATGGATGCCCACCAGACGGAAGTCGACATCTCATTTGTGCGAGCGATGGACAGGAAGGCCCTTCCCCGTTTGATGAGGGAGCTGGGTCGGGATCTCGCTGAACACATCGACTCGACGATCGATGTGAATTCCCTCAGGGTCA
>JAGLRN010000050.1 GCA_023136265.1 Thermoplasmata archaeon | reverse complement strand
AACGTCTTCAGGGCGGCCGAGGAGGATGACAAGATAACGGCCGAGGTCCACATCAACCTCAGTCCCGTTGTGTACACTTCCAGCAAGAAGGAGTCCGAGATACTGGAAGTCCTGAGAAACGAGATAATCGACGACTCCGCCTATCTCATGTGGAAGCTTCTGTCCTCCCGGATGCTGGATAGGTTCAAGGAGAGCGTGAGGAGAATCGAGGTCGGGCTAGGGTCCTTCGAGATAGATGAGGACGGCCCTCTTCCTCTGAAGATCTACAATGCGCCCGAGAGGAGCATCGCCAGGAAGAGATCATAGCTTCGCGCCGCACTTGCCGCAGAAGGCATCCTTGCTTGAGATCTTCTCCCCACAATCCGGACAGTTCTGCTTCTGTTTGGCGCCGCACGTGCCGCAGAAGTCGTCTCCATCTTTGACGTCAGCCCCGCACTCTGCGCACTTCATGACGGTGGTGACGGGCTCGCCGACGCTCTTCTTGTAGCATTCCTCACACGTATACTCGGCCTTGTTCTCATACTCGACTAGAATGTAGGGTTCCTTCTCCTGCCCACAGACTATGCAGGTCTCATGTTGTCGAGGCTCAGAATACTCCCGGATCCTCAGCGGCTCTTTGAGAGGAGCCTCATCCTGCTCCTCCTCTTCCATGCAGTAATGATATTGCCATGACAATAATAATCTTTCGGAGCAGTTCACAAAATCATTGGGCTTCCGTCACCGCGTCCTTTCCCTTCAGCAGAACGCCCTTGACGCGAGGCTTGGACCCCTTCGATGGGACCTCGATGTATGAGATGTATCCAGATCTCACGTTGAGATGCACGAAGGAGACGTTCTCCTTCAGCTCCAGCAGTCTCTTCTTGCTTCTGCGCTTCATGCCGATACCACTTGACCAAGAAATCGGTCTTGTCGGTATATAAGCCGTCGGGCACTAGAATCAAAGTTGATAATAGGACATCGCAGGAGCAGAGCCAGACTTGGTTCGAGAAGCACCCGGATCGTCCGTTTTACAAGAAGCTGTTCCACAAAGTTGATATAAGCGAGCCAACAGAGATTATATTGATGGTTGTTACACGTGACAAGCTGAAGGTCGCTATCCAGAACGCCCTCGAGGTCAGTCCTGACGAGGCCCTGGATATGGCTGACCGGGTGCTCAGGTACTTCGGCTACGAGAACGTGATCGTGGATAACGCCATTGATTCTGAGGACAGAAAGCTCTTCTACAGGCTGCACGATGCCGCGCTTCTGAACTCGAACGTCGACTCAGAGATACTCCCCAGCGGGAAGTCGTGGAGGATTTTCTATTGGGAGATCGATGCCCGCGAAGTGGAGAGGAACCTGAAGAAGGAGAGGAAGGGGAAGGAGGTCCCGTACGAGAACGTTCCTGACGAGGCTTGGTGGTCACCAAAGGCCGCGGAGGCCGAATAGACTGAGCGCTATCGCGTCCCCATCCTTGTAGAAAAAGCCTCCGATTCTTGAAGAGCCAGTACCGTGATTCTGTTAGTTCCAGGGGTGCATCTCACCCACAAAGATTTAAATAGAAACATAGTTTACATCCGGTAGCCTCGCCATCGGCAACCCAGTATTGGGTACGATAGCACATCGGAGGAAAACGGATATGAATACCCGAAACTCGAGCATGACAGTCACTGCCATAGTCTTGCTGCTGATGCTAGGCACTATGGTCGTGACGCCGAGCCAGAACTTGAGAGCGCAGGAAGACACAGTCGTCGTGTACGGCTGGGTTTTCGATGATATGGATGGGAATGGAGTCTGGGACGAGCCGCTCGAGTTGGGGCTAGATGACGTACAGGTTGATCTGCATGACATTTCCTCCACGGACCCGATTTCCGTGGACACCTTCGGTGAAGGTTACTTCGAGTTCGAGATATCTCGACCTAGCTACTATCAGATTCGCATAGAATCGCCTGGGGATACGCTCGAAGAGGGCCGCGTGTTCTTCGGTAACGAAACGGGAATCGTCAGAGTCCACGACGAGAACCAGGACATGGGATACATCGGTCTGAAGTCGCGAGATGTGAACGCCACAATTCGAGGTGCCGTGACCGACGGCATGGATGGGATGCCGATTAACGATGCGACCGTCACACTCCGCGACAGAGTGAACGACTTCGAGATATCACGAGTGACCGCTCCCATACACGAGTACGAGAACCGAAGAGATAAGTGGATGATATCCCCTGAGATCCCGATCCCGGATGTTCTCAACCTCAGGCTAAGATTCAAGCACTGGTACAGAATGGAGAATGGACAGGATGGAGGAAACATCCAGATATCGACGGACAGTGGAGGAAGTTGGAATGTCCTGCATCCGCTTGGAGGTTATCCCAACCCGAGCGTCGTCGAAGGTCAACCCGGCTTCACAGGAGTGGCCGGTTCGAGCACCTTCTTCGAGTCCGTCTCAGCAGACCTCATCGATTATGCGGGTAAGACGATCCAGTTCGCTTTCAGATTCACGAGCGACACCACCACAATCGAGGAAGGTTGGTACATAGACGACATCCTCATCGAGGCGGCGGGCGAGACCATTTGGAACGACGATGCCGAAATCGGGAATCAGCGCGGATGGACCTTCCAGCCCGTGGGCGATCCCTGGCAGATATCAGACTATAGGTCCTATTCCGCGTCTCCGACGCACAGCTGGTACTGCGGTCTAGACATAGAGGGATGGTATTCCATAACGACGTACGATGGAGAATACGAGATCGAGGTATCCCATCCAGACTACTCACCGACCTTCCAGACTGTGATCGTATCGCCAAACAACATCATCGGCAACCTCAAGCACACGAATGTGGACCCCGGGTTCGAGATTCTGTACCTGAACGACGATCCGATAAACGTCATGGACTACCAGATAGACTACCCCAACGGGACGGTGAGCTTCTTCCTGACGATAGATGTCACAGACATCATAACGGCCGACTATCAGTATACGATGCCTGTCATGGATGAGGCGCTCGCATTTGGCGCGCTGGGCAACGAGACCGGAGGAAACCTCTCCCACGGCAACATCGATGTCGGCAGCTACGATCTCTACCTGGATGGGGCTTTGTGGCCCCCCGCGAACTACGTGGTCAACAATGGCACGGGTGCCGTGAACTACAATGTCACTATTGCTCCCGGATCCTTGATATGGGCGAACTACACGTACGACGGCGGAGCCCAGGTGGTTGAGTATGAGGTTCTCACAAACACATCCACGCTCGCCTGGCCTCCAGTATCGGACACTCTGAGGATATGGATCAACATCCCTGAGGTATTCTCGTTCGTGTACAACGCAAATGGAGAGATATGGTTCACACCGCCGGTGTTCGCCGTCGATGTCGTGAATGCCAGCTACGTGGCCCTGCACACGGTCGTGGACGAGAAGGTCCAGCTCGCGGGAGGCACCAGAGCGGACCTTGAGCTCTTCAAATATAGGATAAAGGGCCGCGCCATGAGGGCCGACGAAGGTACTGGGATAGCGGACAGACCCATACACGTAGCACTCTATGATGCCAGCAACGGCAGGGTGACAACGAGCACAGTCTCCACGGGACCCACGTTCAGCATAGGTGCCTATCCTGGCACGTTCTACGTTGTGACGAGGATAGACGGTTACAAGACAGTGACGCTACCCTCTGTCACCGTCATCGATTCGAGCGTCCCGATCTATGAGCAGTATTTCGAAGTCTCCGAGGAAGAGCGTGTCTATCACAACATCTCCTTCGACAACAATGACTGGAACGTCATCAACCTCGACACAGCCTGGAAACTCAACAGCGAGAGCTACTTGGATGGCATGGAATATTCCGAGCTCCACAACGTGCGAATGCAGATCGACATCATGCTTGGGGACGGGGATGGCAATCTCAGTCCAGGTGAAGTCGGCTTCTTCGAGACCTGGCTGAAAGCCAAGGGTCCAAGGTATGTAATCACGGACGAGTACTTCCTCATGGATGGCGACGATTACATCTCGGATCACGACAACTACACCGTCACTGTATCTGCGAGTGCTGCCCGTTCCGTCGACTCAACCGATCCCCTGTGGGTATACACCCACACGAAGTACAACACGAGCGGGATTGAGTCGGGACTGGACGAATACAAGCTGACACAGTACGTGGAATACGACACAAGCGTCATGGACCAGACTGAGAAGAACCGCACATACCGCATCGATCTGCCCACGCAGGATGGCAAGAGATACGAGATGGTGGAGAACGAGACAATTTCTGGAATACACGTCGCAGGCTTCCTCACGATCAAGATCGACCCGCCGCAAGGTTCAGGCGGGCCTGTTTCGGTCGATATGACGGTACGCCCCTCCGTGGGCGGAGTCGCGAAGATCGAGGTCATCGACCCACTGGACCGCGTTTCCATCCCACAAGACATCAAATATGACAACTACAATGCGACGGTTCCCGCGGAGCTGAACATCACTTTCTCCGCGGCGACCTCGATAGACAACAGCACGGCGACAAGACTCGTCTCGCCGCACGCGAACTTCACTTGGGTGTTCGACACCTCCAATCCGAGTCAGAGCACGATGTACGGAGTAGAGGCCATCTACAACTACACGACGGGTAGCGAGTATACGGTGAACCTAACCATATCCGAGTCAGGCCTGGATCCAGGCGGAAACGTCAGCTATCGGGAAGCAACGATATTCGTTGACGAGCTAGACCCGAGCGCCGTGATTTCAGTCAACATCACCTCTATCGACTTCGCCATGGACGACGCTAATGGCGAGACGATTGACGTCAACGAAAGCATGGCGATCAAGTTCGACAGCGTGGAATCGACAGACCTCATGTATGGGTCAACCGAAGGGGAGATCAAGGACTGGAAGTGGGACCTTGAGGGCGATGGAATCTGGGACCAGTTCGTCTCAAGTTTCACGCACTCCTATGCCGGTCCTGGCAACTACACGGTGAACCTCACCGTGGCCGATGCCGTCGGCCACTGGAGCTCTAACGTCAGCGTCGACTTCGTTGTGCGCGACATCTCACCCCCTATGGCACGCATCATCCTACTGAACGACACTTACGTTCCCACGACTTCCGCTATCGAAAACAATACGTACCACTTCAATGCAAGCGAGTCTGGGGACAACTACGATGACCTCGCCAACCTCACGTTCGACTGGGACTTCGGAGACGGAACTGTAATCGCCGCGCAGCTGGGGAACTACAACGTCTCGCAAGTCTTCACGAGAATCGACACCTACAACGTCACTGTCAATGTGACGGACAGGACGGGGAACAGCGGGAACACCACCCTGACAGTCAAGGTCATCGCAGACGCGTCCTCGAGACCCGATCTGGAGGTCCTGTCAGCGACATTCACCAGTGAACCCGAGAGCGTCGAGGAAGGTCAGAGCATTAAGCTGTCCGTCAACGTCACCAACAAGCAGAACCATGCGACCGCTGAGAGCATCCAGGTGGACTTCTATCTGAAAGAAGGCGACAAGGAGACGAAGATCGGTGGCACAGTCAGATTCTACAATGAATCCGGCTTGATCACCACTCAGGTCAAGATAGAGGCGGGAGAGGAGATCCGGGCAGAGATATCTTGGACTCCCGAGGTCGTCGGAAAGCTGACGATTCTCATCAAGGTTTACGATGAGAATGAGCACAGCGAGCAGATCGGACCGGACAACCGAATGACGGAGTTCGTGACGGTCAGTCAGGCACCCTGGAAGACCTACCTGGTCTACATCGTCCTCGTCATAGTGATCATCCTCGTCATCGTGGTAATCTGGCTGCGGCGGAAGTGGCAGCGAGGAGAGCTGAAGTTCAAGAGGAGAGAGAAGAAGGAAGAGCCAAAGGAGAAGAAAAAGAAGACGAAGAAGTAGCTCACATCTCCTCTGGAGCTTGAATTCCCATCGTGTCGAGGCAGCTCGCCAGGACTATCTTTGTGCACTCCACGAGGGCACCCCTTGCGTCCCGCAGCTCCTGCTTTGCACGGATCACTCCGCAGTCGCGGTAGAACTGGTTGAAACTGGACGACAGGTCATAGGCGTACGACGCCAGCGAATGCACTCTCAGGCTCCCCGCACAGTTTCGAATCACGCTGGGAAATCTGCTCAGCGTGCTCACCAGCTGTATCTCCGACGGGTGTGCGAGGAGTCCGTAGTCCTTCCCCGTTCTTCCTGGAGCTTTCCTCAGGATGCTGCACGCTCGAGCGTGAGAGTACTGGATGAACGGCGCGGTGTTCCCGTCGAAGTTCAGGGCCTCCTCCCACTTGAAGACTATCTTCTTCTCGGGCTGGACTCTGAGGATGTTGTACCGCACGGCGCCCGTTCCCACGATGTTGGCGATGCTCTCTATCCTCTCCGGAGAGAGCTCCGGCCTCCTCTTCTTCACCTCCTCGGCCGCCCTGGCTCTCGATTCGTCTATCAGGTCGTCCAAGAGCACGGTCGTACCGCTCCGGGTGGACATCTTCCCCGTGGGGAGGGAGACGAAAGCGTAGAAGACCGTCTCAGGCCTCTTCTCGACCCCCATCATGTCCAAGGCGAGCGTTAGCTGCTTCATTCCCAGCTTCTGATCCTCGCCGAGGACGTTTATCGCGATATCGCACCGCTTGAACTTGCCGAGGTGGTAGGCGATATCTCGAGTCGTGTACAGTGATGTCCCGTCCCTTCTTGTGAAGAAGAAGCGGGCGTCCCATCCGTCAATCCCAAAGGGTTCGAGGTCGAGGTAGTAGGCCCCCTCGTCCGAATGAGCGCAGTCTGACCTCTTGAGGGACTCGATGACCTCATGGACGGTGCCGTCCAATATCGTTCTGGACTCCCAGAAGTACGAGTCGAGGGACACGCCGATCTCCTCGAGGGTGGAGACCATCCCCTTCATTACCTTCTCCGCCACCGCCTTGACCTCGCCGACAATCTTCTCCTCGCCCCTGTCGAGTTTGAGCACGAGCTCTTCGATAGTCCTCTCGAGGGTCGGGTCAGATTCCAGGATCTCGTAGGCCTTCCGGTAGTATCGGACGATGAGATGGTCATCCTTGTCCCTTCCCGCCTTCGGGAGCTCATCTTCCGAGATGTTCTGCGTCGCCCACATCAGAACGACCATCTGTCTCCCAGTGTCATTGACCAAGAACTCGGTCGTGACGTCGTGACCCGCCCTTCTCAGGACGCGTGCGAGGGTGTCCCCGATTATCGAGTTCCTTGAACGGCCGATGTGGATGGGGCCCGTGGGATTGACGCTCGTGTGCTCCAGCAGGATCTTCTCGTCCTTTGGCTCAAGACCGCCGAACTCAGGTCCGAGCGAGAGGATGGACTCTACCACCTGAGGCGTGAGCTTTCTCCAGTCGATGAAGGAGTTGACGTATCCTCTCGCGGCCTCGTGCTTTGAGAAGTACTTGCCCGTGCCCATCGCCGAGACGATCCGCTCAGCGCAATCCTCTGGGCTGGCCTTGAGGGCCTGAGAGTACTGGAAGGCAGGAAAGCAGATGTCCCCACGGCCCTCTGGAGGGATCTCCAGCGGTATGTCAAGGTGCTCAACCGCCAACTTCTCCTCGGCTCTGCGCCTGATATCCCTCAGGTCATCCTCCATCTCTGTCCAGGGGTCCCTCAACATCAGTTCACCCTGTATCTCAGGATTCCCGCGTACCCGCCGAAGGCCTTCAACAGGAGTTGTCCCTCTTCCGAGTCCGTGGACACTATCTCAACTTTCGCTCCCGCCCCCTGGGCCTCGTTGTAGATGTTCTCGAGAAGGTCGAACTCCTCATCCAGGACCATGTCCTCGCCGCAACTCCCGCACTTCTTGTTGGGGGGGACCGAGTCGACAGACAAGGATTCCTTCGCGCCGCAACTCCCGCAGATGTAGTCGAGCCTTTTCCTCTCAATGCCCTCGGAGAGCAGCAGTGTGTCGACCGCGCCCAGATTCAGGGCCTCGCGAACATGGTCCTCGCCATAGACCGCGAGACCAGCATCTGGTTTCTTTATCTCCTTCAGGAGCCTGTCGATCAGCCGCTTCTCCCGCATCAGGTCCAGATCGGAGAGCGCGTTCTGAGCCTTCTCCACGAGCTCGCGCAGACCGTATTCGTCAGTGTAGCCCGTGTCGAACGTGTTTATGAGCTTCTTCCTGAGCTCGTGATGGAGGTAGTCCTTGGAGGCGAAGAAGTCCTTCGTGGCTCCAGGTCCTCCCACGAGAATGCCATCCAAACCCTCCTCAGAGAGGAAGGCCTCATTCGCCAGGTTGCCGACCTTCGTGTAGAACTCGTGAGCGGCGATCTCTATCAGCCTCTCGAACCTTCGTGCCGATTGCCCACCCTTGCTGTGCTTGCTTGGAACGAGCGACTGGATGTTCTTGACGAGTTCAATCCTCCTACCTCTCAGGAAACCCACCGTTGCCTCGCTTCTGTCCACAACGATGAGCCCGTACGTGTCCTTCTCCTCCAGCATCTGGAGAAGCGGTTCCACGAAGAACTCCGAGTCGCATCGATAGAGGAACGTCGGCGTCGGCTCGGGCGGTTCTATCACGAACTGAACCATTTGAGTCTGGTCGGCCGAAGCGGATTTGTGGCCGATGAAGAAGACGACCCCGTTCTCAGGCGGCCTCTTGTAGACTTTCAACCTGCTCATGATGGACTCTATGGCGGCCATCACGTTCTTCCTCGTACCCTTCGATTTGATGTTCGAAGACTGCGAGTACTCGTTTCTGAGATACGACATCGCATCCGATATCTGCTTGTCCGGCGGGACGTAGAGCGAGATGAGCTCGGTACCCCTGCCCTTCGCATCACGGATTCTCTCGAGGTCCCTTTTGAACTTGTATCTCGCTATCTCCTGGCTCATGTCCCATCTTCACCGCATTCTTTTTATTCCTTAAATCCTTCACGCATATTAAGTTAGGGATTGGATGGAGAGCGTTGTAGTATCCATTGGCGGCTCGATTCTCGACTACGAGGACATCTCTTTTCTCAGGAATCTCGGTCACACACTGCGCGATGCGGGTCGCAAGGTCAAGCTCTTCGTTGTCGCGGGCGGTGGGAAGGTGTCAAGGTCCTACATCGAGGCGGGGAGAGAACTGGGCGCGAGTGAGAGATACCTCGATTTCATGGGGATTAGGGCCACGAGAATCAACGCGATGCTCCTGAGCGCCGCGATCGGGAAAGAGGCCAATCCCTTCCCGCCAGCATCCTATTCCCACGCCATCCGAGAGGCGAAGGAGAGGAGAATCGTCGTCATGGGCGGTACGCGCCCTGGAAGGACGACCGACGGTGTGGCGGCCAGGTTGGCGCAGAAGGTCGACGCGGACAGGCTCGTCAACGCGTCCAACGTGGACGGCGTTTACACGAAGGACCCTAGGCGGTTTCGGGACGCGCGGCGGGTGGCCAGGATGACGCACGACGACCTCATCGCGCTCTCGAGCGGGACGGCGGGGAAAGCGGGTCCGACAGTGATATTCGACATTGTCGGCGCTCGGATAATCAAGAAGGCGGGGATCGCTCTTCTCGTCCTAGACGGGAGAGATCTGTCCTCCCTGCGGGGCGCGATCCTCGGGAAGAGGTTCAAAGGAACGAACGTGTCATAGAGAAAGTGTTATCTGTTATCTCCATGTTAGTGATGGTGTGTCTTTCCGGGCATTCATCTCGGTTGATATCGATCCCAACCCGCTCATCGAGAACTTCTCAAAGGCGCTTCAGAACACAGGCGCGCGGCTGAAGGCCGTCCGAATGGAACAGATACACATGACACTCAAGTTCCTTGGACCCACCGATGAGGGACTGGTGCCCAAGATCGAGGGTATCATGAAAGAGGCCGTGACTGGCGTCAAGCCGTTCGAAATCGGGTTCAAGGGGACGGGCGCGTTTCCCAATCTGAACTACATCAAGGTCGTGTGGGTCGGCCTCGTGAACTCGGAACCGCTGGCGGAGGTCTCGAGGGTTCTGAACGACGAGATGTCACCGCTGGGTTTCAAGCGGGAAGGCAGGGGATTCTCCCCTCACGTGACCGTCGGCAGACTCAAGGGAAGCAAGGGAAAGGAGATGATCCAGGAGATACTGTCGAAGACGAAGACCGCCGATTTCGGTGCCCAGACGATCGACAGACTGAAGCTCAAGAAGAGCGTGTTGGAAACGAGCGGGCCGACATACTCGACCATCGCTGAAGTGCCCTTTCCCACTGACTGACTATTTCTTTGTCAAGTGCAGGAGCATCCTGTCCCACTCGATCGAATTGTCGAGCCCGGACTTCTTGAACATCCCGCTCAGGAGCTCAGTGACCCGGGCGATCTCGCTGCTCTTCGTCCTCGCGTACACGTAGCACTCCACTCTGCCTGAGAGCGGGAAAATGAGTCGCATGGAACCGCTGCGATTGTATCCCTCGGGTTTCCGATTGCTTCTCAGGTCCACCATGTTCTCCTCGACCAGGACGTCGAGGAACTCAGGCTCAGCCTCGGGCACTTGGTTCGTTTCCTCAAGGAATCTCTTGAACACTTCCTCATAAACTGGTAAAAGGTCGATGTACCGCGTTTTCTTCTCGAATACGATGTGCCCGCTTCTGACGTCCATTGCACCATGTTTCGATTGGTGTCAGTCTATTTAAGCGTTGCGAGACATTGCGAGAGTCAGAGTTAATATGTCGATGGGCTTTCCCCCACACATGAAGGCAGCTCTCACGATTGCTGGTAGCGACTCTTCCGGGGGCGCGGGCGTTCAAGCTGACGTAAAGGCATTCGCGTCCGTGGATGTGCACGGATGCGCCGTGCTGACATCTGTGACCGCGCAGAACACGCAGGCCGTGGGCAGCATGCATCCACTTCCCATCTCCCTAATCGAGGAGCAGCTCACCGCTGTTCTTTCCGACATCGATGTCAAAGCTGCCAAAACAGGAATGCTGTACTCGGCCGAGATAGTGTCCGCGGTTTCCGGCGCCCTGAAAGACAAGGACTTCCCCATCGTCGTGGATCCGGTCCTTGTCGCGACCGTGGGCGACCCCCTTCACTCGACCGGACTTGTGGATAGTCTGAAAGGGGAACTGATTCCCATGGCGGACCTCCTCACTCCGAACATCCACGAGGCCTCCGCCCTTACCGGGGTCGAGGTCAAGGACATGGAAGATGTGAAGAAGGCCTGCTCGATACTTCATGGCCTGGGCTCTGAGAACGTCATCGTGAAGGGCGGCCACTTCGGCGATGATGCCACGGATGTCCTCTTCGACGGGAGCTCATACATGGAGTTCAAGGGTCATCGATTCGAGGGGGACATGCACGGAAGCGGATGTGCCTTCTCCGCCCTGATCGCAGCCAATCTTGCGCGGCAGATGGGGATGGAAGAGAGCGTGAGGCGGGCGAAGAGGAGGATATCCCTCGGGTTCCAGTTCGGTTATGAGATCGGGAAAGGCACGACGGTCATCAATTCTCACTACGTCGTGGACAGATACTCGGTATGGAAGGATTTATTCGATGCGGTCGAGAGCCTGAAGTCCTTTCTTCCCGCCGAGAACGTCCCAGAGGTCGGTATGAACTTCGGATACGCCCTTCCTTCTGCCACTGACGCCAGTGAGGTGTGCGCCCTCAGGGGGAGACTCGTCAGGGTCGGGGACAGTGTGGGAGGTACTGGATGTCCCGACTTCGGTGCTAGCGAACATGTTGCGCGGATAATACTGGCAGCCGCTGAGTTCAATCCGCTGATAAGGAGTGCGATAAACTTAAAATACAGGGAGGAAACTTTGCATTCGTGCGAAGCGGTTGACCTTGCGATGGCTAGCTTCGACCGATCCGCAGAGCCTGAAGGTGTATCCTCCATGGAATGGGGAACGAGACAGGCGATAAGTGACACGGGTTCGGTGCCCGACGCCATATACGACGAGGGTACGAAGGGAAAGGAACCCATGATTCGACTGCTGGGAGAGAATCCAGCAGACGTTCTGTCGAAGCTGAGAAAGATCATCTGAGGGATGGGATGAGAATAGGACTGTTCACGGACACATATCTGCCCACGGTGGACGGGGTCGTAAATTCCCTGTTGACGACGAGGAAGGCCCTTGAAGATATGGGCCATGATGTCCTCGTGTGTGCTCCTGAAGACAGGAAGAACGGCAATCCGACCGACGAGAAGGCGATATACTGCAAGGCGAGGGAGTTCAAGAAATACCCAGGGTACAGGATGGCGAAGGTGTTCAGCGACAGGCTCACCCTGGCTATGAGGGACTACGAGCCAGATCTCATGCACAGCCACGGCGTCGCCGTTGTTGGGATTAAGAGCATGTGGGCATCGAGAGAGCTGCGGGTGCCGTACGTCCTCACGTTCCACACGATGGTCCTGGACGCGCTCAATTACTACTCGCCCCTCAAGCTGAACGTTTCGCTCCTTGGCTGGATGGTTCGACGCTACCTCAGGTTCTTCCTTCACAGGTGCAAGGGCGTTGTCGTGCCGACTTCCGCGATCGCCCGAGAGGTGAGGGCGCTTGCGCCCCGGGTCAAGATGATGGAGGTAATTCCCACAGGAATTGACACGAGAAGGTTCAACACGAATGTGTCTGGACGAGAGGTCCGAGAGGCATGGGACCTCGATGGAAACGAGGTGATCCTCCACGTTGGACGGTTATCGCCGGAGAAGAATGTGAACACGCTATTGGGCGCGTTCTATCTCCTCAGGAAAGAGAAGTCAGAGGCCAAGCTGATGTTCGTTGGATCTGGACCCGATATGGACAACTGTCAGAGGCACGCCCACAGACTGGGGCTCGATGACGATGTGATATTCGCGGGATTCGTCAACGACGAGATGCTGCCAAGCTACTACGCCGCTTGTGATGCTTTTGCGATCACCTCGAAATTCGAGACACAGGGCCTCGTCGTCTTGGAGGCCATGGCTACGGGGAAATGTGTTGCTGGGGTGAACTTCCGGGCGATTCCCGAGTTCGTGAAGGAGGGAGAGACGGGATTCCTTTTCGAGCCGGACAATCCGTTCGATTGCTCCAGAGCGGTCATCCGCGCCCTTGAGTTCAACGGTGGCATGAAGACGGAAACCAGGCGAATGGCCGAGAGATACTCTGTCGAGACCTGCACCGAAAAGCTCGTCGGGTTCTACGAGACCCTAATCGAGAGTGCCTAATAGGGCAAGCGCATCCCGTCTTGAGCCTGGTGGATTATCATGATTGGGATTCTGGGAGGTGGGCTGACTGGACTGACCTTGGGCTCTCTTCTACTCGAATCCGTTGTTCTCGAAAGGGAGCACGCTCCAGGGGGTCTCTGCAGGTCGCTGAGCGAGGCGGGCTACACGTTCGACTTCGGCGGGTCCCACATCATCTTCTCCAACAAGCCCGAGAGGCTTCAGTTCATGCTCTCCGTTCTCGGAGAGGAACTGGTCAAGAACAGGAGGAACACCAAGATTCACTACAAGGGCAGGTATGTGAAGTATCCCTTCGAGAACGGGCTTTCCGACCTCCCTTTGGAAGAGAACTTCGAGTGCCTGCTCGAGTTTCTCAAGCTCAGACTGAAGAGGGCCCGCGGGGAAGTCCCGGAACCCACGAATCTGAAGGAATGGTTCGAGCACACGTTCGGAAGAGCGATTGCCGACAAGTACCTCCTGCCGTACAATGAGAAGATATGGAGGGTCAGGCCGGAAGAGATGGGCACCCAGTGGGTCTCCCGCATACCTGACCCGCCGCTGGAGGACGTCATCAAATCGTCGCTGGGAATCGAGACGGAAGGATACGTCCATCAGCTCGAGTTCTACTATCCCTTGAGAGGGGGCATCCAGCGCCTTACTGACACGCTCGCGGACAGGTGCAGGTCGATCAAGTCGGGGTTCGAGGTCGAGCAGGTCTCCAGGACCCACGACGGATTTCAGGTCTCAGGAGGCGGAGAATCGTACGACTTCCAGACTCTGATATCCACGATTCCGCTCCCCGTGCTGGCGAGGGTCTTTGACGAAACGCCTGCGGATGTGGTCAGGGCCGCCGAGAGTCTGAGGTTCAACTCGTTGGTCACCGTCATGCTGGGCGTCGACGACCCGAAGATTAACGACTTCTCCTGGGTTTACTTCCCCGGGCGACAGGATGGGATATTCTACCGGGCGAGCTTCCCCTCGAACTACAGCCCAGAGACCTCCCCCGAAGGCAAGAGCTCGGTGATGGCCGAGATCACCTGCTTCAAGGGCGATGACACATGGAACCTCTCCGACGACGAGCTCGTGGATTCCGTGAAAACGAGCCTTCACAAGAACGGGATCATGGACAAGGGCAGCGTCGAGTTCTCGCGGGTGATGAGAACCGATTACGCGTATGTGGTCTACGACCTCGAATACCAACAGAACGTCTCGAAGCTCAGGAAGTTCATGAGCGGGGAAGGCATCGAGCTCTGCGGGAGGTTCGGCAGGTTCGAGTACCTCAACATGGATGCGTGCATGGATGGCGCGCGGGAGCTGGCTCTTCGCATGGGAGGTGGCGAATGAAGAGGATCTCCATCATTGTCCCCACGTACAACGAAGACGAGGGTCTGGAGGAGTTCCTGAAGCAGTTCGAGAGGCAGACGCTTCCTAGGACGGACTTCGAACTCATCATGGTGGACGGGGACAGCGCTGACAGGACAAGGGAGATCGCTGGCGTCTACGCGGACAGAGTCATCATCCAGCAGAGTGAAGGGGTTGGCGGTGCCAGGAACGACGGTTTCCGAGCCGCGGAGGCGCCAATCGTCGCGACGACGGACGCGGACGTGAAACTCCCGGAGACATGGCTGGAGAGAATCCTTGAGGATTTCGAGGATCCGGATGTCGTTGCCGTCTGCGGTCCCGACGGACCGATCGAGCACGACTCGAAGTCGAAGCTCGTGTTTCTTGTCCTGAGGAACATCATATACGTAGGCTCCAAGATGGGAATATACTGCACGGGCGGCGGGAACTCCGCCTTCAGGAAGGACGCCGTCCTGAGCATCGGAGGCTACAAACCGCTACCTCATTCAGATGACGTGGAAATCGCCTTCAGAATCAAGGACCTCGGGAAGATAGTGTATGACAAGGACCTCTTCGTCAGGGTCTCCACGCGGAGGATGGAAAAGGATGGCTACCTACCGACCTTGCTTACCTGGCTGAAGGGCGATATTCTCCTTTTCCTCGGGAAGCCCATACCCGAGAAGTCCTACGCGAAGAAGGACTACTGATTTCTCATTCTCCTTCGATACACCAGAGACAGGAGCCCGCTTATCACTATTATCGCCAGAACCGCCACGAGCGCGATGATCTGGGCGGTTTCCTTCTCGTACACCATGCCGAAGAAGCCAACCAGGAGAAGGAGGAAGCTGTACTTGGCAACGGCTCCGAGAAAGATGTAGGACATCGAGCGCCGGTACGACCACTCGCAAACGGCCATGAAGGCCCCAACCATGGGCACAACCGGGGCGATCCTGTTCATGAGGATTATCTTCTCATCCTTGACGACCAAGAAGTCCACATAGCGCTTCATCACCCTCTCCAGGAATCCGGGCATTTCCTTCTTCCTGACAAGTAGATTCCTCACGATGACGTACAGCAGCGTGTTGCCAGTGAGCTCACCGAGTATGGCCATGCAGAGGATCGCCAAACCCCAGACCAGCGTGGAGCCGTCCGGGAGAGGGTTCGCGAGAAAGAAGATGACCGCGAAGACCTCGGGGAGTGCAGGGAAGATGGCGGCGTCAATGACGAATATCACAAACAGAGCGAGGAGCGCCACTACCGGTCCTAGACCGTGGAATAAGTCGTAGATGAAGTCTCCAATCATCAGATTCCAGCTAGATCTTGCTTATGCTGAGAAGCGTGATCCGCAGGTACAGAACCTTCCCTGCACGCTCGTCATTGAAGTCGGCAACGAACGTCCCGGCCTCAGGATCGACGGAGGCCACGATGAACTTCTCGTGTATGCTCTGCCCCATGACCCTGTCCGCATCCTCCGGAGAGAGCTGATGTCTGACCGTGATCCCTCCCATTCCCCCGTTCGCGGTGCTGTCCACGTTCTCCACGATGGTATCCCACTGCGAGTACGGGCTGACCAACATACCTGGCGTCGGGTTGTGCCTGATGATGACAAGATCGTTGGTCCGGTTGAGGTAGTACACGTAGATGTCCCAGCCCCAGAAGGGGTCCTTGAGGCTCTTCCCTTCGAAGGGAGGACCTTCCTCCGAGAACCTCTGCGAGTAGGCGATGGTGCTCATCTCCTCGTACTGGGGAACCGTCTCGACGAGGGACCGCGTCTCAAGCAAGCTCACATTAGTCCTTCCGTACGCCCCCTCAGGTTGCAGAGTGACCACTCTCGTCTCGCCGACACGCATGTCCAGGATTGCGCTCTCCAGGGCTCTTCCCTTGTTGACCATTCCCAAGAACGGGGCAGCACCCGGCTCCACGAACCCGCCACCTATCGTCGATAAGACAGGGTGGAAGTTGCCGTCCGTAGGATATGTGTAGTTGAGGGACTTGGGATAGGACACATCATCGTCAGCGACGCTCTTGACGGATGTTCCGAAGACGCGTCCGTCCTCGAAGCTGCCGATGTAGTCGAACTCGATTGTGTCCGTTCGCTCCACGACCTCGGGAGAGGAGATCGGGGCGGCCTCTAGCCCCAGCACCCAAGCCTGATACACCACGACCGCCAGCACCGCGGCTAGGACTATCAGAGCCGTGATGAACACGTCGAGTGCGCCAGACCTATCCTTCCTGAGGTTCATCGGTGCTCAGCTGCCTTAGAAAGTCGAGCCCTTTTATAAGGGTTGTGGCACGAATCTTTATATTCATAACGTCGAATAGGGAAACCTGATGGGAAAGACCGTCACCGTTTGCCCGCAGTGCGGCTCCTCCGATTTATACTACGAGACTGGTCTTATCACTGGTTACAAGTATCACTGCAAGAATTGTGACTACATAGGAGCATTCGTGATAGAAAAGGACGTAGAGGACTAGGCGAACATGCCGCCGGGCGATTCCTCTCCTTTCTGGAACGGAATCCCCGTGACCTTGTCTATCGCCTTCATGAAGTCCTCTATGATGACCTTGTCCCTGTCCTCGCGGATGGCGAACATGCCGGCTTCCGTGCAGATGGCCTTGATGTCCGCCCCCGTGCATCCATCTGTTTTTTGTGCCAGCTGGTGGAAGTCGATTTCGCTCGAGACGTTCATCTCCTTGGCGTGTATGGCGAATATCTGTTCTCTCGCCTCTATCGTCGGAGACGGGATCTCGATTATGCGGTCGAACCTCCCTGGCCGCAGGAGCGCATCGTCCAGGATGTCGGGTCGATTCGTCGCGGCGATTATCTTGACATCGCCCAGGGGATTGAAACCGTCCAGCTCGGCTAGGAGCTGCATCAGGGTTCTCTGAACCTCTCTGTCTCCGGATGTGGCGATCTCCAGTCGCTTGGCACCTATGGCATCGATCTCGTCGATGAACACGATCGAGGGCGCCTTCTCTCTGGCGAGCTCGAAGAGCTCCCTGACAAGTCGCGCACCCTCACCGATGTACTTCTGAACCAGCTCCGAGCCCACGAACCTGATGAAAGCCGCGCTCGTCTCGTGGGCCACCGCCTTTGCCAGAAGGGTCTTGCCCGTTCCCGGCAAGCCAACAAGGAGTACGCCCTTCGGCGGCTCTATTCCCACCTTCTTGTAGAGTTCCGGTCTCAGCAGCGGGTCCTCAACCGCCTCCTTGATCTCAATGATCTCATTCTCCAGACCGCCAATGTCATCGTACGTCATTTCAGGCTTCTCGATGAGCTCTGCACCAGTTACAATCGGATCCAGGGATGGCGGGAGAACGCCCATCACAGCCAGGGTCTGCTTGTTCAGGGCAACCCTTGCTCCCACGACGATGCTCTCGCGGTCGAGGTAGTCCGCCGCGTTCACGATGAAATCGGGACCCGTGGAGCTCTTCACGACGACCTTTCCATCGGTGAGGACATCCCTGATAGAACCGATGATTAACGGGGGCGTCTTGAGCCGCTCGAGCTCTCCCTTGAGGCGTCTGATCTCCTTCTGGAGCCTCATGAGCTCGGCTTCAACGAAGCGCTTCTCGCCCTCTATTCTCCTGGAGCTCGCCAGAATCGTGTCGTTCTTGTCCTCCAGCATGGAGATTCTTTCTGACAGCTTCTGCGAGAACTCCTTGATATCCTCCTCGTTCACTGAGATCCCCCATCCATACCCATTTGTCTGTCGCTAAGTATATATTCGTTTCCAGCTATTTATTGTTTATCCTGGATGTGGTCATCTGAGATGTGAGCTCTGCGGGACCAGAACGCCGAGGACCAGTAAGGTCCTGATAGAGGGCACGCTCCTGAGCGTCTGCTCGAGTTGCATGAAGTTCGGTGAGAGCGGTCCTTCCAAGAGGGAGACGAAAGAGCCTCCTACTGTGGCGAGGCGATTGGAACGGAGGCAGAGGCGGATGCGGACCAGGGATGTCTTCAAGGGAGCTTCCGCAGAGGCTCTGGCGGCGGACTATCCGATTCGGATAAGGAGCGCCCGCGAGAAGATGAACTTGAGTCAGAAGGAGCTCGCGGCGAGCATCAACGAGAAGTGGAGCATCATCAACAAGCTGGAAGCCGGGGACATGAGGCCAAGCGACTCTCTCGTGTCGAAGCTCGAGAGGGCCCTGGACATCAAGCTCAGGGAGAAGGTCGAGGAGGTCCACATCAAGAAACAGGACGGTGCACAGGCAATGACCCTCGCGGACCTGCTTAAGGAGGAGTAGGTTGAAGAACGGAGTCGTCATCGCCCTGTTCGCTACGATCATAATCGTCTTATCGGTGCTGGGATACGCGGTGTTTGTTCAATTTTCCTCGGGGGAGTACGGGGCCGAGGTGGGGAACCTCATCTGCCTCGCCATCATTCTCCTCCCCTCCTTCCTCGCCTTCGAGCTCCTCTTCAAGCGCTACCACTATTTGCGAAGGGAACCGGAACCCGAGGAAGAGGACTGAAGCTGCTTCTTGACCGCATCGTGGAAGGAGGAGAGGTCCACATCGAGTTCGCGCCCGACTATCAGCGCCGCGACCTCTATCGTGACGTCCATGGAACTCTGCACGGAGTTGATCTTCGATATCAGACGCTTCTCTTCGACCTCAGAGCCCGCTGCGATTCTCCCAAGGATCTGTGTGAAGAGGTCCGTCTCCTGCGGTCTCCTCCTCAAGACCTCGGGTCCCGGAGAGAAGTCGAGCGGGATCTCCACAGACTTGAGATCGAAGTTCGCAGCTATCTCTCCATCCCTGTGCATCACGAGCTCCGCCTCCATCGCGATATCCAGAAGCTTCTGGGCGTCCTTTGGCGGGAACCATCTGAAGTCCATGGACGCGGTGAGAATGAAGTCCCTCTCCGTCATCGACGGTCTTCCCTTTCGGGAGAAGATCATCGCCACTGTCTGTTTCAGCTCATTCATCGGGTCTCAACTCCTGCATTAACTCCAAGGCCTCCACGACGACCCCCTTCACGCTGTGATCTTGGGCCTCTTCCGCCTGTTCCTTCGAGAGGATGCCCACGTAGAGATCCTCCAGCACCTCTTCCGAAAAGAGCCTCTCTGCCTCCTCAAGGGGAGACGGAGAGCAGTTGTCCATGAATATGAACGCCTCGACTCCCGCCATCCTCACCTTTTCGAGGACTTCCGGGATGCTCGAGAACCGGAGGGCAATCCTCCCAAGGACGCGTTGGCAGTAATCGATCTGGAAGACGATGTTCTCGGTCAACTTCACCGCTTTGTCGAGCTCACTGAAGCTCTGCAGTGTCTTGGTCGAGATCACGGCTTTCGTCCCTCCCGCCACAAGGACGTCCATGACGTTCTCGGATACCCTTATCCCCCCGTCGACCCAGACATCGAGCTTCTCCACTTTCCGCAAGAGGTCAAGATGAGGCATCTTGCCAAAGACGGCGCTGATGTCCTCCAAGATGACCGTCCCGTACTCCTCTGCGGCCCTCTGAATCAGGGACACAGGATCCGCTTCAACGCCCACGTATCCTTCACTGCTCGGGAGCACGACTTGTCCTGCGTAGATGCGCACCCTTGGGAGAACCTGCATAACACCAGCTGACTCGACATCCTGCGGGCGATATTAAACGTTTGTCGAATGGAAAGCCATATAAAGCAATCCTGTTTTCCCTGTCTCTCCGGAGGTAAGACGATGGTAGTCAAGAGCTGGAAGAGCGAGGACGTTGGTTGCCAGATTGACATCGACCATGACCTTTGCGATGGCGATGGTGAATGTCAGGACAGCTGCCCCACTGAGTGTTTTGAAATCGTCGACGGGAAGGCAACCGTGCCCAACATCGATGAGTGCATCGAGTGCTGCGCCTGCCAGGAAGCGTGTCCAACTGGCGCACTGAAACATTCTGGTTGTTAGACAAGCGAGCCACGGAAGGACCCAAGTTGGGATTCTACGCTTTGCCAGGTGTAGGCGTCTCCTTCGTTTGGAAAAGGTTTATTACCCGTCCATCAGATATTAGTGACCCTCATGGCCAAGAGAAGGAAACTGGGTGCCGAAGCAGGACTAGCCGACTGCTACTACTGCGGCAAGGACGTTCCTGAGGACGCCTGGAGGTGTCCGCACTGCAGGAAGTGGTACCGCGACGGGAAGGAGATGGTCGCGGCAATCACGGTCGTCTCGATCCTCGTGCTGTCGCTCGTGGGCTTCACGGTCGCGCAGTACGTCGATTTCCCTGGAGAGGACGGGGGCGGAGGCGAGCCACCAGCCTCGTACAGCGTCGAGATCTGGACTCACGGTCAATATGAGACGCACAACACTGGCCCGGACAGGTCGACTAGCTTCATGATATTCGTGAGGAACAAGGCCCAGGTCCCGGATACGATCGATTTCACATCTCCAGGCGCTGCATCAGGTCTCCATCCGCACTTTGACTATCCATCCAGGATAATCAATGCGGGTTCGCTACTCCTGAACATACTCACCGTCGATGTCGATTCTTCCGTCTTCCCTGGCACGTATTCGATTACGGTCAAGGCGACCTCCAGGGGTGACACCGATGTCTCGGATTCAGTAGACGTCTCTGTGCAGATCATGGATCTGCAGCCGCAGGAGGTTGAGGAAGGGAACTACGTCAGATGCGACTACATCCTTTGGCTCTCGGACGCGAGCGTCAAGGATTCTGGGGAGGAGCTGAAGGTCTATACGGGAACTGGGGAAATGGACCCTCAGTATCAGGCTGAAGGTTATCTGACTGTCATTGAGGGCTTCAGGCAGGGACTTCTGGGCATGAAGATCACGGAGACCAAGGTCATTCTCGTGCCGCCCAGCCTGGGATATCCGAGCGGTGAGCTGGCGGGTCAGAACCTTTACTTCCAGATAACACTCGTCAGTGTCGACGGATAGGGAAAGCACCGAGAGGGCAGAGACGCCGGACAGAGGAACCTCAGAGAGAGACTAGAGGTTTTGTATAGGATTTGTATAGCCCGTGTATAGGTTTTGTATTGGATCCCTATGGAAACCGTATAGGATTCCTATGGGATTTGTATGGAATTTGTATGCGATCCGTATGAGTATCCCCTGGTCATCCCCTGGTCATCTCCTGCGAAGAGTATGGAAACGCTATGCAAAGAGTATGGAAACAGTATGGAAGCCCTACAGAAGCAGGGAAGGGGACCCTGGGGGCGGTCTCATGAAGGCAAGGAAGAACGTGACCAATGAGGGAAGCTCCCGCACAAACCTTTTTACCGTCGCACGCGAATGTGACAGTGCTCCAGTGAGAAGGTTGCAGTGATCAATGATCTGCAATGCAAGCTGGGGCGGGCGTCGCGATGGTTCCCCATGACATCCACGTAAAGTGGTTCAGTGATTGGAGGACAACCCCGATGTCCAACAAACCCTCGGCAAGGGTCAGGGCGAGGAGAGTGCGACGCAGCCCGTGATTCGCGCTGTTACTGCCGAGGGACAACCTCAGCGTCTTCTTGTGCGGATCCCTCTCCAGGCTGGCTATGTCTTCTCCTTCGAATTGCAAAAAGGGCGAAGATCAGGATCGGAATGAGGAGTGCGGCGACTTCTGAGAACTCAGGAACGACGTAGCACGTTATATCCTCGTAGTCAGTCTCGCTCCCGATGTCAGACCTCAGGGTCCAATTGCCGGCCCCGTCGACTGACAAGTACACCTGGCCAGTGTCCTCAATGACGTACATATAGTCGTATCTTGTGTCTATGCATATTCCGTGATATAGATCGGTCCCAATGTCTGATTGCTGTGAGAATGTGTCGCCGTAGTCCGTGGAGCGGTAGACCTCTCCCGACTCCTCGAGAATGTAGACATACCCGTTCGAATCGATGGCGATATCCTCGACATCGTTTGCGGAGCTCGCATCCCCCCGGTATGTCCACATATCACCACCGTCAGAGGAATACGAGACATCTCCATCTGTTTCGACCACGTACAGGTCGTCATTTGAGTAGTTCGCCTCTATGCCAATCGCATTCCCACCCGCATCCCCCTTTGCGTTGAAAGTTGCCCCACCGTCGGTCGAGAGGTATATGTCACCGTCGGTCTGGAGCAAGTAGATGTAGTCATTGGAGTCTATCGTCATGTCGAGGCCAGCGGGAGCGCCACTGAAAGCGTCTCCTCGGTACACCCAGTTCTGACCCTTGTCGGTAGACCTGTAGACAGACCCGTTGTTCACAAAGGCATAGAGATCGCTGTTACTTCGATTCACGCAGATTGCCACGAAGTTCTCAGATGCATCACCCTTGTAGGTGAACGACTTCCCACCGTCGATGGACTCATACACCTCTCCAGTTATCTCCAGAACGAAGATATCGGAGTCCCTTATGATGGCGTTTGTGGATGAAACGGCACTGAATGAGGCCACGGTGTCTGGGCTCTGGACTGTTATGTCACTTGCCCCGTCTATCTCGGCACCTACAGTTTCTCCGATTGTCGCTGTCGCTGAGATGTTGTACATGACCAAGAGGTCCTTGTCGGTTCCAGCGTTCACAGTGATTGAGAGACTGGAAAATGTGTAGACACCGCCCGAGTACGACGCAGTCGCTATGTAGGTGTCTGTTCCCGAATCATAGTCCCCGTCACCGTTCACATCTTCGTAGAGTATGGCTGCGTCGATGTCTCCACTTTGCGTACTTGTTCCAGTCTTGGTGACGTCGATTTCCGTTACCGTCACTGAACCGTAATCAGTGGTGAATGTGAGATTGAGCATCTCAGCGAAGTCTTCGTCTCGGAACACAACCGCCAGGGCGATGTCCCCGCCGTAGACATTCAGTTCGTTGCTGT
>JAGLRN010000005.1 GCA_023136265.1 Thermoplasmata archaeon | reverse complement strand
TTCTCCCTGGACTTCAGCCCCTTCAGTGCGTCCTCTCTCTCCTTGCTGATGGACATCCTTTCCTTTTCGAGCGTCTCGCTCGCTTCCTGGAGCTTCTCTCTTTCTTCCTCGACCCCCTCCAGCTCATCCTTGAGCCCGGCCTCGTCCTCTTCCAGCATGATCGAGCGGGCCTCGACCTCTTTCAGCCTGTGGTCCACGGCTTCCTTCTCCGAGGCCAACGAGGCCTGCATGGCAGTGAGCTCGTCCTTCCTCTCATCGATCTCCTTCTCCTTGACCCCCAGATCCTTCATGGACCTGTCCAGCCCCTCGCGGGAGACTTTGAGCTTCTTCTCCTTGGTTGACAGCTCGTCCTTCAGCTTCTTCTGCTTCTTCTCGCGCTTCGACAGCTCCGCCTCCTTGCCCTGGAGCCTCTTTCCGGCGGCTTCGAAGTCCTTCCTCGATTCCTCCAACTCCGCGGTCCTCTCCTCGATTTCCTTCTTCCTCAGAGAGATCTGAAGCTCGAGCTCTTCCTTGAGCTCGTCGATCTCCGCCTCGCTCTCGACGAAACCCCTCCTAAGGCCGTCCAGCTCTTCCCGCTCGGAGTCCAGCTCCTTCGCCCGCCTCTCCAGCTCGGCGAACTCCGAATCCAGGTCCTCTCTCTCTACGCGGAGCCTTGAGACGTTCTTGTCCGCCTCCTTCATCTTCTTCTTCAGCTCTTCCCTCAATCGATCGAGGTTCCTGTCCCTGCGAACGAACTCGTCCTCCGTCAGTTTCAGCCTCTTCTCCCGCCTATCCTGGGACTTCTTCTGGGCCAGGAGCTCCTTCTCCTTCTCCGCCAGCTCGCTCAGCTGTCTCTCCAGCTTCTCATTCTCCCACTCCATCCGTTTCCGGGACTTGTCCACTTCCTTCTGAAGCTTGTCGAGCCTCAGCTCCAGGTCGGAGACCTTGTCCTCCCGCTTCTCAACGTCCCCGACGCGCCCGCCGAAGTCCTTCTCCCTGTCATCGAGTGCGGCCCTGATCCTCTCGAGTTCGGAAAGCCATTCCTTGATCTCTCCCTCTTTGGAGACTATCCTGGACTCGAGCGATTCGAGCTCGTTCCTCCTTTCCTGCAGTATCTTCGAGAGACCATCCAGTTTCTTCTCCCGCTCAAGGAGCTCTCCTTCCCGCTCGAGGAGCTTCGTCTTCCTATCTTCGAGCTCGTCGGCCCTCCGTCTCGTCTCCTTCTGGACTCCCGCTAGCTTCTCTCCGAGCTGGGAGAGCCTTCTCTCCTTCGCGAGGGCCTCGTCAATCCTCTTCTCGAAGGCATTCCTCGCCATCTCGCTCTTCTCCGTCTCCGACGCGAGGGATGCCCATATGCGGTCTATTTCCGCCCTCTGCTTCTCGAACTCCTGGTGCCGTTGCTTGATGTCCACTTCTCTCACTTTGAGGGTGTCTTCCTTGTCTCCCAGATCCTTTTCCTTGAGGGCCAGCTTCCTGCCAATCTTCTTCACTTCGCTCTCCCTCTTCTGGACGAGTTCCTTCACCCTGCTGAGTTCGACCTCCATCTCCTTCTTCCTGGTCGAGATCTCCACGTCGTCAGCACCCTTCTTCGTCATGTGCTTCAGTATCGCGAGGCTGCCCCGCTTGACCGCCTCGAGCTCTGTTCTCATCCCCTCCAGCGTCCTCTTGTACTCGTCGCTCTTCTCGAGCTCATGGGCGAGAGCGATCTGGCTCTTCGTGAGCTCCTTCTCTTTCTCCCTGGCGAGGGTCTCGACGCCTTCCTCCGCGGTCCGCGTCTCGATCTTCCTCAGCTCCTGCTGGTGCCTCTCCTCAGTGACCGTTCTCTCGAGCGCCTCCATGTCCGGGAGTTCCTCGACGAGCGCAGAGGGATAGGACTCCTTGATGTGCTGGATGCTGATCGATGACGACTTGTAGTCGTAGGAGTGGAGCTCGATGATGCTTTCGTCCTTGATGCTGTCCCGCATGATTTCCTTGAGCGCATCGTTGCTGTACAGCAGGCCGAAGTAGTCGTGAAGTGCCAGTGTGCAGTACCCGCCCTTGAAGACGATGCTTCCGATCGACTGAACGTTCTCTCTCATCGCGCTGACCTTCAGAGCACCCGTGAGTTCTGCATCCCTGATCCTCTCCAGGAAGTCTCTGAGGACGCCAGGCCCTCCGAAGGCGGTCTCTTCCAATTTCCCTGCCGGCAACTCCATGACGACACCGAACTTGTTCGTGAATCTGCTCCGCACTAATAAGGGTTATCGCCCGATTTGGATTGTTGAGAATGTGTAGATAGATGCGGACGCGTCATCGGAGGGGAAAGGATTTATTGTGAAAGACGAATCCGGGTTTGGTGTTGATGATGAAAAGAGGGTCAGATGACCTTCTGGGATGATTGACCCTATGAGTTCTGAGACACCCGCCTGAACGCGATGTTCACAGCCCGTGGGAGGAACGATATCATGGAAGACGTAATTGAGGTCGATGACGGCACGTGGGAGAGCGCGATCGAGAGGGACAACAAGCCCGCCGCGGTGATGTTCTACAGCCCTACCTGTGCGTACCGTGCTCAGATCGAGCCGTACTTCGCGGAACTTGCCAAGGAGCTCGGGGACAAGGTCGTATTCGCCAAGTTGAACATCATGGCCAGTACCTACACGGCTGGCAGGTACGGCGTCATGAGCACGCCCACGTTCAAGTTCTTCTGCAGCGGGCGCCCCGTACGGGAGCTTGTGGGGGTCGTTTATCCGCCGCTCCTGAAGAAGACCCTGGAAGAGGTTCTGGAGCACGGGGAGGAGTGTATGAAGAAGTCGACGAAGGTCGAGTACGGAATGACTGGCTACGCCTGAGACTCCACGGAGCGATGCTCCTCCCGCAGTGGGGTGATACCCTTTTGCAAGATTTCAAGTAGCACTTCATCCGATAATACCTAGGCTGGGCGACATGAACACCGCCATGATAGCTTCCTTGGGGATCATTTCATTCACGGTAGCCCTCGTTGCCATATTCGCCCTGAGATCAAGAGGACTCCTCAAGACTGCGCTCCGCCTGTTCTCAAGGAAGAAGAAGCTCACCGTTCTGACGATAATGGCTCTCGTCGTCGGCTCATCGATAGTGACCGGTTCGCTGGCGGTGGGGGACTCCATGCGGTATGCGATAGTGGAGGGCGTCTACGACGACCTAGGCAACGTGGACGAAGTGGTCAGCTCCGGCGGGCTTTTCAACGAGTCGATTCTCGGCGACGTCTCAATAGATCCAGCTCTGCTCGAGGTCACGGACGCAATCGCCCCCCTGATCGTCCTGAAGGGATCGGCAAGGAATGAGGCGACCGGCCTGACGGAATCCAGAACGAACATCTTGGGATACGACGACGACCTACTCCTCGGCTTTGGCCCGTTCTGGGTGTCGGGGGACGAATCGTACTACGATACACTTGCCCCGGGGGAGGCCATCATCAACCGGAATCTGGCGGATAAGTTGAGCGCACAAACGGGGGACACAATCACCATAACGATGAGGAATCCAGAGTTCTCCATCGAGAGCATCTACTCTCATCTCGCCGGCCAATCGTGGGCGAACGTCACGGTCACGGCCGTGGTCTTGGACCGCGGTGTCGGAAGACTGAATCTGGAGACGACCAGCATAACCGCCGCGAACCTCTTCCTGAATCTCACGTACCTCCAGGGGCTCATTGGGGCGCCTTCGGAGATCAGTACCGTTCTCGTGTCGAATCAAGGCGATGAGAAGGAAGGCCTGGGACTGACGAACGAGGCCGTCCAGCGGCTGCAGGCTGCGCTCGATGACGCGATTGGCTACCGAGACGTCGCAATCAACGTGGACGCATTCGGCTACATTCGGGTGGAGAGCGAGAACGTGTTCTTCGATGCGGAATACCTCACTCGCGTCGAGCAGATCGCGACCGCACTTCCAGACGTTGAAGCGGTCTCTCCGTTGACATCTTACTTCGTGAACAATCTGTCCTTTGGCGGGAACGCCGTCCCGTATTCTGTCGTGACCGGCCTGGACCCTGTCGTGGACCGTGATTTCGGACTGTTCGTCGAGAACTCCACGGCAGTGGAGATAGACGGGGAGATCGAGGACGATGAGATCATCATCACGAACTACACGGCGGAGAGGCTTGGAGCGGGGGTCGGGGACACCGTCTCGGTCAACTACACCATCTACACTCGGGCTTACACGCAGGTCTTTCGAACCGCCGATTTCACGGTCGCCCACGTGGTCGACATCACCGGGAAGGCGCATGACGAGAACCTGATGCCTCCGATTCCCGGCATAAGAGGGGAGTCCAGCTGCGCTGGTTGGGACCCGACCTGGATAGATGGGGAACAGATGAGGAGCGAGATGACATTCGAGGATCTCGACTACTGGACCGCGTACGGCGGGACGCCCAAGGCCTATATCACGCTCGATAAGGCGCAGCAGCTCTGGTCGAACGACCTCGGCACCCTCACGACGATCAAGGTGAAGGCGGGCAACGCCACCGCTCTGCTCCCACAATTCAGGTCGCAGCTCAACACCTCAATCGCCGCTGGAGACGCTGGAATCGTTGTCGCGCCTGTCAAGCAGCAGGGCATTGAGTCGGCCGAGGGGGTACAGCTCCTCACCGAGACGTTCCTCTCGTTCGGAGCCATTGCCATCATCGCCGGGATCATCCTCGTGGCTGGCCTGGTCGGCGTGATCATGGAGGACCGCAGGAGGGAGATCGGCACCCTCGGCGCGCTCGGATACAGCAGAGGTCAGATAACGTCCGTGTTCGGCATCGAGGGTTTCCTCCTGTCAGCGATAGCATCAGGAATCGGGATCTTTGCGGGCCTCTTGGTCGCCGGTGTGTGCATACTGCTCACGAACACATTCTGGAGCAATATCATGGAAGGCACAACGGTCTCGCTTCACTTCACCCTCGACACCCTCGTTCTCGGATTCGCGGCGGGTCTGTTGCTTTCGTTCCTGGCGTTCACCCTCTTCGCATACTGGACGACAAGGGTTCCCGTTGTCAGTGCGCTCAAGGAGTTGGACGTTTCCGAGGGCAGGGGCGCGTCGGTTCCCCGTGCATTCGCGGTCCTGGGGGCGGTGATGACGGCGTCCTACTTCTTGCTCCCGATGGACGAGTCATTCGGCTCGCTGGCGGTTCTAGCGGGCCCTGCCTTCTTGGCCCTTTTCTCCCCGTTCTTCCTGCGCGGGTCCGCGAGGAGGATCGCCCTGCATGTCGGGATGCTTCTGGCGGTCGTCATCACGGTCGTTGTTGACCTGCATTTCGTTTCCACGTCGGGTTCAGTGCCCTTCCTCCTCTTCTTCGCGAGCGGGTTCATGTTGATCTTGGCACTCATGGTCTGGCTCTCCGCCAACATGAAGAGCATCGGGTCATTCGTCTCCGGCGCGTTGAGCGGCTCGCGACAGTACCCGGTCACCTCCAAGATGGCGCTTCTTTCCCCCTCAAGGAAGGTGCGAAGGACCTGTCTGGCGATCTCCATCTTCGCCGTGGTCATCTTCACGTACCTGGGTCTGTCGGTGAACATCTCCGGGCAACAGGCCAATCTCGAGCAGATAGTCGAGCATCAGGGTGCCGGTTACGATGTCATCGCGGAGAGCTCCATGGACTTGAGATTCGACCTCGGAAGTGCCGAGGAGAGGGCGAGGAACAACCTGTCCAACTTCCCCGCGAACGTCGAGGTGGCCCAATTCCTCACGTACGGGGAGCCGGGAGGCAGCTGCTCTAACCTCAGGAAGAACCTCCCGCCAAAGCTCATAGGTGCCAATGCCACGTTCGTGCAGCAGAGCAAGCTGGCTTTCGAGGTGCCCAAGGAGAGCCCCGCGTCAATCTGGCCCAAGCTTGACGAAGCCCAAGCGGACGGGTCGATCCCTGCGATCGGCGACCTCAACACGATAGTCTGGATATTCGGGAAGAACGTCGGTGATCGCATCGAGATCGTGGACGAGCACGGAAACGAGCGGGAGCTTGTCATTGTCGGGATACTGGAGAACTCCATCTTCCCCGGGGCGGTATTCGTGTCCGAGGACGACCTCGACGACCTCCACCCGACAACGGCCGAGTTCAACCTCTTCCTCTTCAGGACCGACAATGCACTCGGACTCGTTCCGTATCTGGAATCCAACTTACAGGCGTACGGGATGGATGCGAGCCTCGTGGACGACGTAGTGAAGGAGAACCTGTCCGTGGAATGGTCGTACATGGGCCTCTTCCAGGCTTTCCTGCTGTTCGGCCTCCTCATCGGCATCTTTGGCCTCGCCTCATTCTCGTCGAGGTCAGTGGAAGAGAGGAAGCATGAGATAGGCATGATGAAGTCCCTGGGGATGCAGAGGACGCAGATTTCCTATGTGTTCCTCCTGGAGAATTTGTTCATCGCTGTGCTGGGGTCCCTCGTTGGCGTTATCGCAGGGCTCTTGGTGGCGTTCACATTCTTCGGCGAGAGCAGCACTGTGGGCTACGGTGCGGCCATTCCCTGGCTGGCATTGTCTGCTGTCCTTGCTGTTGTCGTGGTCACGTCGCTTCTGGCAACTCTGATGCCCGCCAGAAGGGCGGCTGGCCTTCATCCCGTTGAGGCGCTGAAGCGGGACCAGTGATTCATCCAATTGGAGTCCAGCTCAGAAAGCTTGATAAGAGAGGTATGAAATAGGTCAAAAAGCTCAGATGGCCAACGTGCCGAGCAAACCCGAAAGAGCAAGGTGAGCGTCAGAGGAAGAGAACATGAGAATACCCAGGGTTGTTATCCTGTTCTTGTTGGTCGCCCTTCTCACTTCTCTCACAAATCAGCCAATCTCGGTTTTGGACCGTGCGAGTGCCGATGACGTAGAGGGGTCCGACACGACCGGCTCATGGCCCGAGTTCAGAGGAAATCTGAACAACACTGGATACTCCATCTCAAAGGTTCCATCCAGGAACGGGACGTTCCTCCG
>JAGLRN010000049.1 GCA_023136265.1 Thermoplasmata archaeon | reverse complement strand
CTGGGCGTTATCAAGACCGGATTCCTCGGAACCGTTACCGATGACGGGACGATGGACCTGTACGATGGCAAGCTCAGGATGATGCAGCCGGACGGTAGCTTCGAGGACTTCGCGTATGACCAGTACAAGGATTACATATCCGAGCACGTTGAACCCTGGACCTACCTGAAGTTCCCGTACATGAAGAAGGCAGGGAAGCTCGACATGGACCTGGACAACCCGGTCGGCGTGTACAGGACGAACACGCTTGCGCGGCTGAATGTAGTCGACAGAATCTCAACGCCGCTCGCACAGGCTGAGCTCGAGTACTTCCGAAAGGAGTTCGGGAGGCCCGCCCAGCAGACACTGCTGTACCACTGGGCACGGCTCATTGAGCTCCTCTACAATGCGGAGCACATCGTCGACCTGTTGAACGACCCGGAGATTACAAGCACGGACACGAGGGTGAAGGTCGAACCCAGGGCAGCGAAGGCAATCGGCTGCGTGGAAGCACCTCGAGGAACGCTCATACACGAGTATGAGACAGATGAGAAGGGCTTGATCACGGATGTCAACCTTGTCGTCGGAACGACGCACAACAACGCCTCGATCAACATGTCCGTGAAGAGGACGGCGATAGATCTCATCAAGGACGGCAGGTATGACCAGGGGATCCTCAACAGGCTGGAGATGGCGATCAGAGCCTACGACCCGTGCTTGAGCTGCTCCACTCACAACCTCGATGGAACGATCCCGGTGAAGCTGCTGATCTACGATTGCGAGGGCAAGCTGATAAAGACGCTCACGAGCTGATTCATCCCATCTTGTAGGGACTCGGTCCCAGGGCCTTTATCGTCTCCACCATCTCATTCATGACCCTGGCGAACTTGTCACCCTCAGAAGCGGATACCCACTCCAGGCGGAATCGCTCCGGCTCCAGACCAAAGTCCTCGAGCATCAGTTCGATCGCCTCGGCTCTCTTCTCGGTGACGACATTGCCCTCGAGATAGTGGCAATCCCCTATGTGGCATCCGCAGATGATGATCCCGTCCGCGCCCTTCGTCAGCGCATCCATAACGAGATTCGGGTGCACCATACCTGAGCACATCGTCCTTATCACGCGAATGTTGGGCGGATACTGGAATCGACTGACACCTGCTAGATCGGCGCCCGCGTAGGAGCACCAGTTGCAGCAGAAGGCGATAATGAGCGGTTCGAACTCCTCTTCCTCCATGTCAGGTCACCTCCAACGCAGCTTCAATCATGGCATTGATCTGATCGAGAGTGAATCCGCGAACGAAGATCCCTTCCTTCGGACATGTGGCCTGGCACACGCCGCAGCCCTTGCAGGCCGTTTCATCGACATCCACGGTCTTCTTCACCGCACCGTCGCTCATGTACTCGATGAGCGTTATCGCGTCGTACGGGCACGGGTCCACACAGTAGGCGCACCCGTCGCATTTCGCATCGATGACGCATGACTTCGTCGCCTCGAGCTCCAACTCCTCCTGCGCAAGGATCGTCGTGGCCCTTGAGACCGCCGCGTTCGCCTGGGCAAGGCACTCCTCGACGAACTTCGGTGAATGGGCCAGGCCGCACAGGAACACGCCCTCTGTGGCGAAGTCCACGGGTCTGAGCTTCATATGTGCTTCAAGGAAGAACTTGTCCTTGGTGAGCGGTATCTTCAGGAATGTGGACAAATCCTCATTGTCTGCGTTGGGCAGTGTCGCGACCGCCAGCATGACCACGTCGGGGCTGACGACTATCTCCTCGTCCAAGAAGGGGTCCTTCGCGGTGAGTTCCAGTTTCCCGTCGTTGACGGTCAGCTTCGGAGGGTTCTCAGGATAGTATCTGACAAAGACGACCCCTTTCTCGGCAGCCTCTCGGTAGTAGTTCTCCCTAAATCCGTACGTCCTCATGTCTCTGTGGAAGACGTAGACATTGGCATCGGGCATCATCTCCTTTGTCTTCAGCGCGTTCTTGATGGTCTCCGTGCAGCATATGCGGCTGCAGTAGGGCCTTTCCTCTTTGCGTGAGCCGACACATTGTATCATGGCTACGCTCTTCGTGCCCTCCTTCAAGCCCCCGTTCGTGAGCATGTCCTCATATTCGAGCTGCGTGACAACGCGCGGGTCCTCTCCGTAGAGGTACTCATCGGGCTTCAACTCGATTCCTCCGGTCGCGACGAGGACTACACCGTGCCTGATCTGCTTCTCTTCACCCTCGTGCTCCAGCGTTGTCATGAAGCTACCTATGAACCCTTCGATGTCTTTGATCTTGGCCTTCGTGTAGACGTGAACCCGTTCGTTGCTCTTCACCTTGTCAATCAGCTCATTCATCCTGGCTTGCACATCCTCTCCTGAGAGAGCGAAGTGTATCCTTCGGGTCATCCCTCCCAGCTCGTCCTTCTTCTCCACGAGATATGCGTCGAACCCTTGGTCTGCGATTCCCAGAGCGGCAGTCATCCCCGCGATGCCACCACCGATGATGAGAGCCGACTTCGCGATGGATATCTTGATCGGAGGGATGGGCTCGAGGAGCGCCGCCTTGGCGACGGCCATCCTCACGAGGTCCTTCGCCTTCTGTGTTGCCTTTTCCGGCTCCTTCGAGTGCACCCAGGAGCAGTGCTCGCGGATGTTCGCCATCTCGAAGAGGTACGGATTCAGCCCGCCATCTCTGATCGTATTCATGAAGAGAGGAGCGTGGGTTCTCGGAGTGCAGGAAGCGACGATTACTCTATTGAGGTTGTGCTCCTTTATCGTCTCCACTATCTTGCTCTGAGTGTCCTGAGAGCATGTGTACACATTGTCCTCTGCGTAAACGACATTCGGAAGGGTCTTCGCATACTCGACAACTGCGGGCACGTCAACAACGCCCCCGATGTTGATTCCACAATGGCAGATGAACGCACCGATCCTGGAATCCTCATCGCTGATGTCCTTCTCTGGCGGGAACTCCCTTATCTCAACGAGCTTGTTCCTCTCCGTCGAGATGTGGCTGGATGCCATGGCCGCGGCACCGCTCGCCTGAGCGACGCTGTCCGGGATGTCCTTCGGGGAGCTGAACGCCCCGCAGACGTATATGCCCGGCTCTGATGTGGACAAGGGGTCGAAGATGTTCGTCTCGCAAAAGCTGTGGGCGTTTAGATCTATCCCGAGGACCTGCTTCAGTTTGTCGGTGTCCACGGGCGCTTCCGTACCGACAGAGAGAACGACAATATCGAATTCCTCGGTCTTGAGGTCTGCTCCGTCCACGTATGTCATAAAAAGATTGTGAGTCACCGGGTCTTCCTCAACCGAGGATATCCTGTTGCCTCTCGTGAACCTGATTCCATGCTCTTCCTCGGCTCGAGAGTAGTACGCATCGAACTCCTTCCCGTAGGCCCGCATGTCCATGAAGAAGATGTGAGCCTCCAACCCGGGAGTGTGCTCCTTGGCTATTATGGCCTCCTTTATGCTGAACATGCAGCAGACCGAGGAGCAATAGGTGTTGCCAATCTGCTTGTCCCTAGAACCGACACACTGTATGAAGGCAATGTTCCTCGGGACCTCTCCATCGGATGGCCTCAGAACCATTCCCGCGTGAGGACCAGTGGCGCTCAGCATTCTCTCGAGCTCTAGGGAGGAGAGGACGTTCGGGTACACGCCATAGCCGTACTGAGGTTTCCTGGCGAGGTCGAACAGATCGAATCCAGGAGCCACAACGATGGAGCCCACCTCGATGTCCATCATATGCTCTTCCTGGTCGTAAATGATTGCCTCAGCTTCGCACTGTCCCTCGCAGATCCCGCAGCCTATGCAGTGCTCCAGGTCGATCGATACAACGGCCGGAACTGCCTGCGGATACTTGACATAGATGGCTTTGCGAGTCACCAGGCCCACGTTGTACTCGTCTGGGACCTCCACCGGGCAGAAATTCGTACACAGACCGCAACCCGTGCACTTGGTCTCGTCCACCTTCCTTGCCGTTTTCTTTATGGTCACGAGGAAGTTCCCCGGCGAACCTTGGACAGCCTCCAGACTTGCACCAGTCAGCAGCTCTATGTTGTGGTGTCGTCCGGTCTCGACAAGCTTGGGCGCCATGATGCACATGGCACAATCATTCGTGGGGAACGTCTTATCCAGCTGGGACATCGCTCCTCCGATGTTCGGTGACTTGTCGAGCAGATACACCTTGTAGCCGCTATCCGCAAGATCAAGGGAAGCCTGCATACCTGCAATCCCGCCTCCGACGACCAATACTGCACCAACTTTGTCTACCATTGGAATCACACCTCAAATCCTTGTGAAATGTACAGAGGGGACTGCCCCTCGATTCGATCGAGTTTGATCAGGTCGCGTCTCCTGAGATTGGCTATCTCATCTAGAACCCTGTCTGGGGGGATGTTCGTAGCCTCTGAGATCGCCTTCACTGAAAGAGGTTCTCTCCTCGTCTTCCAAAGAATCACTGCTCTGTCGAACTCTACGGTAAGAGCGTCGTACAGGATCTTGTCCAGCTCCTCCTCGTCGAGCTTCTTGCCGTAGACGTTCCCCTTTTCGAGGAATTCCACTTGCTTGTTCACGAGCGCCCTGAGCCGGAAGTCCTCCAATACGTTCTTCGCGATGAAGAGTTTCTCCATCTTCGCCATGTCCGGACTGTCTCCGACAACAGGATTCGGTCCAATCTCCTTTATGAGTTCAGCGAAGTCCTTCATGATGCCCGCGAACCTAACGCCCTCCGAGGCGGAAACCCACTCGAGCCTGAATCTCTGACGGCTCATCCCAACCTTTTCGAGGAGCTTGCGGACTAGTTTCATCCTTTTTTCAGTGTAGTGGTTGCCCGTTATGTAGTGACAGTCGCCTATGTGACATCCGCCAACGAAGACACCGTCGGCGCCTTGGAGGAACATCTCCATGATGATCGACGGGTCCACCCTGGCCGAACACATCACGCGCACGACCCTGACGTTCGTCGGGTACTGGAACCTGCTCACACCTGCCAGATCGGCACCCGCATAGGAGCACCAGTTGCACAGAAAACCAACAATTTTGGGTTCGAAGTCGGCCATTCACATCACTCCGTTTGGACTGCTCGGGACATTATTCCCCTTACACAAATGGAGAAGTCGCACTGGTCAGTGAGCCTCTTCTCGCAAGTGTGGCACCCGAGTGTGAGGATAAGCTGTCGCACGATTTTCCGCCTGGTGTCCGCCTCGATATCTGGAAGACCCGCTTCCGCTTCACTGATGGATTCCTCCTGAAGACGAGCCCACCTTGGCAGAGTGGATATATGCCTACCATAGATCCACGCGTTCCTCATGTCGTCGACCGGTTGCCCGGCATCTTCCTCAGAGCTCAAACAGGCACCTCCCTGAGGCTTGAGATCCCCTCAATGGTCAGCTGCTCATCGGTATAGTTGCTCATTGTTATCGCCTTCATGGGACAAGAGGCTCCGCATGTGCCGCAACCCTTGCATGCCGCGGGAATGACCTCGGCCTTGAGGCCCTTGTCTCCTCTCTTCACGACTATGGCCTTGTAGGGACACACAGATTCACATAT
>JAGLRN010000048.1 GCA_023136265.1 Thermoplasmata archaeon | reverse complement strand
GTGGAGCTGGAGATCGCGAGGGCGTTCGACCGCCTTGGCTCGAGCGTCGTCAGCGTCATGCCCAGCCCTTCCTACGCATCGGAGATTCCGGGCTCCTACGTGTCCGATAAGGCATCTCTGGTGACGGAGATCAGGAAGACGATGGTGGAGTTCCTCTCGGAGGAAGAGGAGGACTTCAGGAAAGGGAAGGAGGTGACCGACTACAGGCTCACGTTCCTCGTCCAGGAGATCCCCCCGCACATCGCGTCTGGCTCCGTCGAAGGAGCCGGCGAAGGGAAGTACGACGTGAAAGTCCTGCTCGGGCTCCCCGTTGACCTCAGCTCATCGGACACCATGACGATCGACGAGGAGGGTTCCGTGACCGACAGGACGATCCTCTCGCAGGAGAGGAAGTGGGTCGCGGGGGAGGCCGGGATTGAAGAGGTCGAGGTCGAGAAGGAACTCAGGCGGGAGTCGAAGGTCCCGCCAGACCTGCTGAGGAAGCTCTCCGCGCTCGGTGAGCGGCTGACCAGGAAGATAGGCCCCGGCACGATCCACTGGTACCTGAAGGACCGGATCTTCATCGTGTGGAACATCTCCCTTGCCAAGGAGACACCACAGCCCGCTCCGGAACCGAGGGAGGAGACGGTCGAGGTTCAGAGGCCTGTCCCCACGAGGGGGACGAGCATATTCCTCATGTCCGAGTCCCCGCCCGAGAGCATGGAGAAGCCGGAGATCCAAGGGCTGTTCCTCGTTCCGTCCGAAAGCGCTCAGCCCGTCACGGATGAGCTTCTCAAGCTGTCCAAGGACCTGAGGCCGAGGCCGATCGTGGTCTTGGCGGGGATGAAGGGGCTGGAGTCTTTGGCGGGCGCCCGCAAGGAGGGCGGCGAGAACATATGGCCGATGTTCGGTGCCACCGCTTCGCATTCCGTGGACATCGCGAAGTCCGCGGCGGAAAAGGGCCTCAGGCGGTCGAAGGAGCTTCCGTTCTGGTTGGAGGCCAGTTCCCCCACGTCGCTGCTTCTCCTCAAGGACGTGGCGGACGAGTTCGACGGCGTGTTCATCCCGATCGACGAGATCGTGAACAAGATGGACGCTCCCCAGGACAAGCGGTTCGGCATGGCCCTCTCAGCCGTCGGTGCGACCGTGGACGAGACCCACGAGCGCGGTCTGGTCGTGGCGATAGGGACCTCCAACCGCGAGCAGCTCGGAGAGCTGTGGAAGTACTGCGCGGAAAAGGGGATCGACATACTCGCCGTCGATAACAAACTTGTAGAGGATACGCTGTCCCTGTGGCGGGCAGAGGAGGTATGACGATGTTGCAGAAGGGATTGGAATACGATGACGTGATATCCGAAGTCGAGAAGGCCCTCTCCGAGGACTTCCACTTCGAGGATGGCAAGATACTCGGATCGATGTGCACCCAGCCTTTGGACGTGGCGATCGACACCCACGGCATGTTCATCGAGAGCAACCTGGGGAACCCGGGCCTCTATCCAGGGACTAGGAGGCTGGAGGGCAAGATCGTTGAAATGATGGCCGAGCTGCTGAACGGAAAGGGCGTCACGGGCCGCGTCCTGGAGGGTGGAACGGAGGCGAACCTCACGGCCCTCTGGATCGCGCGCAACCTCACCGGAAGGAAGGAGGTCATACTCGGCCGCAACGCGCACTTCTCGATCAGAAAGGCGTGCGACATACTGAAGATGATACCCAGAGAGGTAGACGTGGACGAGGACCACGTGATGGACGTCGGCGAGGTGGAGAAGCACATAGGCGATGACACTGCAGCCGTGGTCGCGACCGCGGGCACGACCGAGTTCGGTCTGGTCGACCCCATAGACAAGCTGTCCAAGCTCTGCGAGGAGCACACGTGGTTCCACGTCGACGCCGCGTGGGGCGGTTTCATCCTCCCGTTCCTGGACGACGTTCCCGCCTTCGACTTCAGGAATGCCGGGCTCAGCTCCATGAACGCGGACGGACACAAGATGGGGATGTCCACGATCCCGTCTGCTGTGTTCCTGCTCAGGAAGGAGGAGGACCTGCAGAACATCGCCTTCGAATCGCCCTATCTCACGAGTGTGTTCCAGACCACAGTGCTGGGCACGAGGGCTAGCGCGGGCGTGCCCTCCCTGTACGCGACGATGATGTCGATGGGAAGGGACGGGTACAGGGAGAACGTCGAGAGCTGCATGTCACGGACCAGGCAACTGGCGAGAACCGTCAAGGACATGGGCCTCCGCCTTGTGACCGAGCCTGTCACGAACATCCTGGCGGTGAGGCTCAAGGACCCCGTCAGCGTGAAGGATCACCTCGAAAGGAGGGGGTGGCACCTCTCCCTGACGAAGCACCCGGAGGCACTGAGGTTGGTGGTCATGCCGCACGCGACGGAGGAGACCCTCGACGTCCTCATCGAGGATATGACCAGCGCGTGCCGAGAACTGGGTGAGATATGATCGGAGACTGGGAGATCCAGAAGATGGCGGACGAGATCGTCCGCTTGAAGGCCAAGAGCGTTGCCATCCAGTTCCCCGACGGCCTGAGGAAGAGAATGGTCGATGTCGTCCTCGAGCTCAAGGGGAAGGTTGACGCGAACATCTATCTCTGGGGCGACCCCTGCTACGGCGCCTGCGATATCGCGGACGCCCCCGTGGACCTGATCTTCCACCTGGGTCATGCTCCGCTCGGGCACATCGAGTCGAAGAACGTCGTGTACATGGAACTGCAGAAGGAGCTGCCGGACACGGACCTTCTCGAGAGGGCCATCCCGTCCCTGGGGGAGAAGACAGGGCTCATCTCCAGCGTCCAGTACGTCCCGGAGCTCCTGCGGGTGAGACAATCCCTCACCGCGAAGGGCGTGGAGGCGGTCATCGGAGAGGGAGACTCCAGACTGTCCTACCCGGGCCAGGTGCTCGGATGCAACTTCTCCTCGGCCAGATCGGTGGCGAATGATGTGGATTCGTTCCTGTACTTGGGCGGCGGGAACTTCCACCCGATAGGGGTCGCTCTGGCAACGGGAAAGAAGGTCGTCGTCCTCGACCCGGAGCGGGACGAGGTGCGGGACATCGATGACGCCGTCGATGAGATGAAGCGGTTGAGGTTCGCGGCGATGGAGATCGCGCGGCCCGCCGAGACCTTCGGGATAATCGTCTCTATGAAGGTCGGCCAGAACAGGCTGGAGCTTGCAAACTCGCTCGAGGAGCTCCTGCGGGAGAAGGGCAAGAGGTCGGTCACGATACTGCTTGACTACGTCACCCCTGAGAACCTGCTGGGACTCGATGTCGACGCGCTCGTCTCCACCGCCTGCCCAAGAGTGGCGGTCGACGAGCAGGCGAGGTTTGACAAGCCCATTCTGACACCGACGGAGCTGAGGATACTGCTGGGCGACATGGAGTGGGACGACTATACGCTGGACGAGATCCTCGGCAGTGATAGCTTTAATAGCGCCTGACACATGGTGAGGGCATGAAACTCGAGATCGATGGATGGAAGTCCTGGATCAGGTTCTCCGCATCGCACATCGTCCCGACCTCCGAGAAGTGCGAGAGGCTTCACGGTCACGATTACGCTGTTCATGTCAAGGTCAAGGGGGAGCCGGATTCCACCGGGATGATAATGGACTTCACAATCCTCAAGAGGGCGCTCAGGGAGGTGGTCGAGGAGCTGGACCACAGGGTCCTGCTTCCCGCCAAGAGCCCGCACATGAAGATTGAAGAGGGAGAGTCCATACGCGTCACTGTGGGAGAGAAGAGCTACAGCTTCCCGCCGGAGGACGTCAGGATTCTGGACATGGTCGCCGCGAGCGCCGAGCACATCGCCCAGTACATCCTGAGAAGATTGACCGAAAAGATCGAGATGCCAGCCAACGTGAGCAAGATCAAGATCGGTGTGGACGAAGGACCCGGGCAGGGCGCTTGGGCCTCACTGAAGACCAAGGACATCTAGACCCCATTATTGACAGCCCAAGCCTCAGCGGATCACATCCCACGTGGAATACCACGGATATTCTCTCTCAAGTTGATTGCGCTGGTGAGTGCCCAAGGTTAAACGAGAGTAATTAAGTAGAAGTTCGCGAGTTGGAGATACAGTCCCCGAGACGCATAAGCTTCGAGGAGGTGTGGATGTGGAGTACCAAACAGAGAGATTAACTCGAGGAGCGCTCATCAGAGTTCTGACTGTTATCGCAGTTGCGATCGGATTGCTCGCGTTCATCTCCCCGCTCTCGGAGGGCACGGCCGCCAGTGACCCAGATACCTCTGAAATGTCCCAGGAAAATCAGGGCAGCTCCTTCGAAATGAGAGCGGCCCCAGCTGAAGCTAGAAGGCAGGTCACCCCGGCCATGATTCGGGCCCAAGGAGTGCCGATAGAAGCGGTTCATACCGGGATGAGCAACTTGGGAATACTGACTCTGGATGATTGTCCTAATCCGACCGAGCCTCCATTCGGACCGGACGGGCTGATCTACTCGAGCGCATCGACAGACCACAGCCCTAGGATTGCAATGAATCCTACAGACGGCGTGTTCTGGGTGACTTTCACGCACTTCAACGGCTTAGATGATGATGTGTACCTCTTCTATTCCGACGACACTGGCATCACGTGGAATCCCGCCCTCCAAACCACTGGGATGTACAACGAGAGGAACCCGTCCATCGCGATAGCAGGCAACACTATCATGATTGCATACGAACAGGACGAAGCGGGAGAGGAACAGCTCACCTACTTCATCAGGTCACAGGACGGTGGGATGAACTGGGAGAGTCTCTTCGTGGATTGGGCCTGGACCAACGACCCGACAGAGCTTCAGCTCGAGGACTTCAATGACCTGGACATCTCGGCAGCCAGACCACAATGGTTCCACTGGGCCGCCAGCGCCTGGGGCGTGAGGAATGCGACCAGGACCGTGGCGTTCATGTGGACCGAGGACGACGGAGAGACTTGGTCGACGAGATATTGGAACGCCACCGGGCACATGGACGAGGACTTCGAGCGACCGGTCATCATGGAGAACAGCGTGGACGAATACATGCACATGGCTTGGCAGCGCGAGAACTTGACTGAGGGCGGCTATGATGTGGAGTGGATGATAGTAGACCATGCTCTGACGGATGTCCGGGGATGGTGGACTGCCGAATTCGACGGCGGGAACACGGAGGTCCAACCGGATATCTGGATCCGGGACGACCTCGTCTATCTCGTGTGGCAGAACGGAACTGGAGTGGACTCAGATCTCACAGGGTTCTATTCCGACGACGGAGGCGCCTCGGTATGGTTCTTGTTCATAGAGCGGGAGGATGGGTATGGTCTGATGTATCCAGCTGTCTACTTAGATGACAAATTCGAGCCACACATCTCGGCAGTCAATGGCACGGGGATAACATACCTCAACAACACGGACGTCCTGACCCACGAATGGCGGCAGGTGAAGGCAGATGACTCTCCCGGGAATGTCGTGTCGGACTTCCGAGCAACCGATATCATCTGTGTACTCAATGCACCTAGAATCGTTTTTTCAGACAATCGGCTTGGAGCTTCAGACATCTGGTATACAGGATTGGGCGATGGATGTTCGCCAATCACAGTCACCGTAACACACAGCCCACTGATAGCAGTGGGCGACATTCTCGTGGACGGAGTCCCATGTTCTGGAACCTGTGGGTATGCTTGGATCCTTGGGTCTGCGCACTCCCTGCAAGCTCCCACATTCATGACGGACCCGATCGGTCCGAATGGGAGGTTCATATTCTCGAGTTGGAGCGATGGTGGTGCCCAGAATCACACATACATCGTTCCCTCAAGTCCTGAGACTTTGACAGCCTACTATGATCCTCAGTACAACATCACGCTGGCGACGGCACCAGACCCGAACTTGGAGCTCTTGATCGACTCGGTTCCATACACAGCCCCACAAAGCTTCTGGTGGACGCTTGGGGAGCAACATAACCTCGAGGCGCCCTCTCCACAAGGGATAGACGGGACCAGCAGGTACGTCTGGAGTAGTTGGAGCGACGGAGGCGGACGGAGCCACTCCGTGACGATCACTCATGTGGAGACTCTCACGGCGACATTCGAGATTGAGTACGTGGTCAACATCACGACATTCCCGGTGGGACTGGACGTAGAGGTGGACGGATTGACCTACACAACGCCGGTGTCCTTCTGGTGGCTCGATGGGAGCGTACACGACCTGAACGCGATTTCTCCACAATACGTCAGTCAGGATGAACGGTTCCGATACGTTTACTGGAGTGACGGCCTCGGCATAACACATCCGATCGTCGTTTCAGGACCCGAGACCATCACGGCCTACTACACCACCCAGTACAACATCTCCTTCACGACGTCTCCGCCAGGTTTGATAGTGGAGGTGGACGGAGTGGAATACACGACCCCGGTCTCGTTTTTCTTTGACGTAGGGTCCGTGCACACAATGCACGTACCATCGCCACAATCCATCAATCCAGGGAGCCAGTACACATGGCAGTTCTGGAACGACATGGGCCTTCAGACACACGACATAACCGTCACCGGACCCGCAACGTACACGGCCAACTTCGGCGTGGAGTTCAGGATAGACATCATCACAAACCCGCACGGGTTGAACATAGCGGTGGACGGCGTTGAGCACACGGCGCCGTACTCCTTCTGGTGCCCGCAGGGCTCCTCGCTGATGATAGGAGCTCCGTCGCCACAACTTCAGACGCCAACGATGAGGTATCGCTGGGACAGCTGGAGCGACATGGGCACACAGTCGCACCCGATAATCTGCAACCAGGCGAAAACAATCATTGTGAATTTCGTTGCTCAGTTCCTGATAAATGTGACGAGCGATCCAGTCCTCTTCACCGACGTCGGATGGTATGATGTCGGCGCTACGTTGACTCTGAATGCGCCATCACCGATACAATCCGGAAACGTTCGATATGTGTTCAGTCACTGGAACGACGGTGGGGCACAGTCACACATCGTCACAGTGACGGCTCCAGCAACGTACATCGCGTACTACGACACCCAGTATCTGATTACTGTTACGTCGACGCCCGTGACCGGTCTGGGCATAAGGGTCAGCGGCGTCCCGCAGTTGACGGAGTATCAGTTCTGGTGTTACGCAGAGATGACGTACATAATCGGCGCGCCCTCTCCACAGGACGGTCCGGTGACAGGTAGCCGGTATGTCTGGCTGAGCTGGAGCGATGGGCTCGGTCAGTGGCATAACATAACCTGCACTGGGCCTGATACATATACCGCCTACTTCGTGTTGCAGTACAGGCTGACCATAACGGCCCCTCAGGTAATCGATTTCGACGGCATTACCCGCAACGCTCCCTACTGGCCATGGTGTGATTTCCTCTCCGTGCACAACATCGGAGCGCCATCACCTCAGCCACAGATTCCCGGTTCGAGCCAGTACGCGTGGACGAGCTGGAGCGACGGCGGAGCACAATACCACAACATCACCGTGACCGGACCTACCACATACTTGTCCAGCTGGTCGAGACAGTACAAGATCACCATCACTACCGATCCCGAGGGACTGGAGGTGCTTGTTAATGGTGTCCCACAGACAACGCCCTACGTGGTCTGGTGGGATGAGTCGTCCCTTCACTCGCTGGACGTCACATCTCCTCAGGAAGTGGTTCCCGGGGCAGAGCGATACGTCTGGAATTGGTGGAGCGATTCGCAGCCGAAGATCCACACCATAATCGTGGCTATGTCGAATACATACACGGCCCACTTGAGTCACCAATTCAGGGTGATCGTAGATTCCACTCCGGTGGGTGGCATAGCCGTCACCGTGAACGGATCGCAGTACCCCGCTCCGTATTCCTTCTGGTGTGATAACGGCATCTCAGTCTCGATCTCTGGAATCGAGTTCCACGATGTCGGTTCAGGAGTGAGATATGCCTTCGCGTCATGGAGTGACGGTGGTGCGCGGACGCACAACATCCAATGCAATATGCCAAAGACGCTGACGGCAACGTACACGACGCAGTACTACCTCACTTTGATATCCGCATGCGATCCTCAGGGCGAGGGTTGGTACGACAGCGGAACCACTGCGACGTTCTCGACGACATCACCGTGTCCATCGGGAGCGCCTCATACCAGATATGTGTTCATCGCATGGATTGGGGACTCGTTCACGACGATGCCAAACGCATCGATTGTCATGGACGGACCGAAGACCGTCACAGCGACATGGAGCGCGCAGCACTACTTGACCGTTCACAGCAACTACGGCACACCGACCGGTGAGGGCTGGTACGATTCCGGTGCCACAGCCTACGCTGGACTTGATGTGGACATCTACACTGTCGGAACGACGCGGTACGTCTTCGCACAGTGGACCGGAGATGCGACTGGAACGGACTATGCGCAGTCCAGCGGAGTGGTGATGGACGCGCCCAAGACCGTCACGGCACAATGGACGACACAGTACTTCCTCACCGTGACCTCCGCGTACGGAGATCCCACGGACGAGGGCTGGTACGACAGCGGAACCACAGCGGTCTTCTCGGTGACAACGCCATACGCAGGAACCACAGGAACCCAGTATGTCTTCAGTGCTTGGAGCGGAGATTCCACGACGGAAGCGAATCCAGAGTCGGTCACCATGAACCGGCCCATGTCCGTGACTGCACACTGGACCGCAGAATACCGACTCACTGTGACCTCGATGTACGGCAATCCTCAGGGAGCAGGATGGTACAGCAGCGGATCGCGGGTGACGTTCTCAGTGACCTCGCCATCCGCAGGAGCGACTGGCGTCCAGTACGTGCTCAGTGCATGGACTGGTGACTTCACTTCAACATCGGCGAGCACGTGGATAACCATGGACGCGCCCAAGACGGCAACGGCACAGTGGACTACGCAATACTACCTGAAGGTCAGCTCCAACCATGGATACCCCCAAGGGGCGGGTTGGCATGACGCGGGCACGGAAGCAAGGTTCTCCGTGACATCGCCGTTCACATCGGGCAGTGTCAAGTACGAGTTCACTGGCTGGTCGGGTGACTCGTCATCAAAGAAGACGTCGGATACGATTCTGATGGACGGCCCGAGGACCGTGGAAGCCGAGTGGAGGGAGAGTGGGAACCTCGCCGACTTCTGGTGGACCTTCCTCATTGCCGCGACCGTTGTCACAGTCGTGATATTGGCTCTTTGGATGATGAAGAGAAGGCCAGGGTAGGAGGAGCTCCGACTGAGCGGAGAAGACAGAGATTCCGTCTGAAGAGGCACGGACCCCTGGAAAACGAAGAAAAGTTTATGCGTACACACCGAGTTCACAGTACGATGAGCAAGTCCATAGTTCTGCTTTCGGGGGGATTGGATTCGGCGACGACCCTCGCCATCGCGAAGCGGGAGAGCGACGAGGTCTACGCCCTGACGTTCGACTACGGTCAAAGGCACCGCAAGGAAGTGGAGAGGGCGAAGGCTATCGCGGACCAGCTGGGAGTGAAGGAGCACAAGATACTGGAGATTGGGCTCGACGAGCTGGGCGGCTCCGCCCTGACGGACGCGTCCGAGCCCATACCCGACTACCGCGACTTCGAGACCATGAAGGAGGAGATACCTTCGACATACGTACCGGCGAGGAACCTCATCCTCCTCAGCTGCGCTCTGGCGTGGTCAGAGGCCCTGGGGGCGGGAGCCATCTACATAGGTGCAAATGCCCGCGACTACAGCGGCTACCCGGACTGCAGGCCGAGCTTCTACAAAGCGTTCCAGAGAGCGGCCGAACTGGGCACGAAATCGGGAGTCGAGAAGCACGCGGCGGAGATTCGCCACCCGCTGATCAACATGAGGAAGGCGGACATAATCAAGAAGGGCACGGACCTGGGCGTCCCGTTCGAGCTCACGTGGAGCTGTTACAGGGGCGGGGAGACGCCCTGCGGGAAGTGCGACTCCTGCCGGATCAGGACAAAGGGGTTCGTCGAGGCCGGACTGGACGACCCGCTGAGATACGATGAGTAGAAGGCACGGGAACCTGGGCGTTGAAGGATGATAATCAACGAGGTTTTCAAGTCCCTCCAGGGAGAGGGGATAGAGATGGGCGTGCCCACGGTCTTCGTCAGGCTGACAGGCTGCCCGCTCAGGTGCAAGTGGTGCGACCAAGAGGACGCCTGGACGAGCGGGAAGTCGATGACCATCGAGGAGGTCTTGGACGCTGTGGGGAGCTACGACTGCTCCTACGTCTGCGTCACGGGCGGGGAGCCGCTGGCGCAGGACGAGGCCATCGGCCTGATCTCGCGACTGCTGGACTCGGGGTACATAGTCTCCGTCGAGACGGGCGGTTCCGAGTCCCTGCAAGAACTGCCCTGCTCGGATGCCCTCATGATTAGCCTGGACATCAAGTGCCCGTCGTCGGGAATGCACGAGAAGATGGACTTCACGAGCATCGAGCTGCTCTCGCCCTCGGACCAGCTGAAGCTCGTAATCGCCGACAAAGAGGACTACGCCTACGCGAAATCTATCATCGAGAAGTACAAGCCCCGGTGCATCATCGTGATGCAGCCCGTGGGCGGAAGGGACCTGAGATGGCTCGCCGAGAGCGTGCTCGAGGACAACCTCCGAGCGAGGGTCCTGCCACAGCTCCACAAGATCATATGGGGAGACAAGAGCGGCGTCTAGGCCCCGACCCAGACGTTCTCCTTGGCCTTTTTCACGGCTGATATCGCGGACAGCGCCGCGAGCAGGCTCGTCTTCGGGTTCGTTGGGGAGGGCAGATTCCTGCA
>JAGLRN010000047.1 GCA_023136265.1 Thermoplasmata archaeon | reverse complement strand
AGGCTCACGGTCGCCGCGACGTTTATGTTCTTGGGGAAGTACCGGACCGCATCCCGCGCGTGGCCCTCGAAGATTATCGTCGCCCTCTCGAGGGAATCGAGGTCGACCCGCCTGTCCTCCAGATACCTCACTCCCTTGAACGCCTCGGGGGGCTTGTAGCTGATGAGGAGGACCTCGTCGATTCTCCCGCAGGACGCGGCGGCGAGACCGTCGATGCCCGCCAAAGCGCCTGAGGGGATGTACAACCTGCACCTGTTCTTCTTCGCGATCAGCCTGCACTTCGCCCTGAACTCATCGTCGACGAGCGCGCCGACGCTCATCATGAGGACGTCCTTTCCCTTCTCCAGGGCCATCGGAACATACTTGCGGGCCGCGTCCTGTGAGGCGGCCTCGATGACCATGTCGACCCTCTCCATCACGGCCTTCGGCTCCCTCTGGTATCGGATCTTCGTGGACGACTTGACGAGCTCCTTGACCGTCTCCTTCCTCTTGTCGGAGATGTAGATGGCATCGATATCGTCCATCTTCTCCAGTGCCCTCGCGAGCTCCGTTCCGATGGACCCGCAGCCAATGATGTTGATCTTCATCGCTATCCCGCCTGAACCATAAGTGCCTTGATAATAAAACTAACGGAGCGGCTATCAGGCGAAGGAAAGCCTCAATAACCCATTCGCGGATACTCCGCCAACGAAGTGAGCGGGAATGAGCGACGAAAAGGCGGAATACGAGCTGATCGAGCACACGGCCGACGTGGCGGTGAAGGCCTACGGCAGGGACCTGAACGAGATCTTCGCACACATGGCCCTGGGCATGTTCAACGTCATGACGGACACGTCCACGGTGAAGAGCTTAGGGGAATACAAGGTCGATGTGGATTCCGCCGACCTGGAAGGCCTGCTGGTCGACTGGCTGTCCGAGCTGTTGTACCTCTTCGACACCCAGGAGGTGTTCCTGAGGGAGTTCGACGTCAGCATCGAGGGCAACAAGCTCACCGCCTCGGTGAGGGGCGAGAAGCTGGACAGGGAGAGACACCCGCTGAAATCCGACGTGAAGGCGGCGACGTACCACATGCTCGAGATCAACGAGGAGGAAGGATACGCCGTCGTGCTTCTGGACATATGAGTGAGATGATGATCAAAGCTGTTACGTTCGACCTCTGGCACACGGTTCTCGAGGAACCCATGAAGAACTTCGGCGAGTTCCTCAGGAAGAACAGGGCGAAGGCGATGGAGGAGGTCTTTGAGGAGCACGGTCTCCCGCAGCCCTTGGAGGACCTCGAGCGGGCCTATGACGTCCAAGGCCAAAGGCTCTGGGACATATGGAGCAGGGGACTGGACATCGACCAACGGGCGCAGATAGGGATTGTCCTCTCCGAGCTTAAGATCCGTGCGGACCGCGCCGATGATGCTCTCGTGGAGAACCTCGTGAGGGTCTACAACGAGGTCCTCGCCCTCGTCCCTCCGGTCCCATTCGACGGAGCGAAGGAGCTCCTCGGGAAGCTCAAGGACATGGGCCTGTCCCTGGCGATCATCTCGAACACTGGACGAACTGGTGGCGAGTTCTTCCGAGGGTTGATGGAAGGGTACGGTCTGGCGCAGTACTTCGACGTGATGGTGTTCTCGAACGAGGCTGGGATAAGGAAGCCCAACAAGGAGATCTTTCTCGGGGCGCTCGAGCAGCTGCGAGTGATGCCGGAAGAGGCCATGCACGTGGGCGACGATTCCGACACTGATGTCGCCGGGGCGAAGAATGCGGGGATGAAGGGCATCCTCCTGCTCGTCCCGGGAAGGGACCAGGAGAGAAGCGGCGCTGACTTCGTCGTCTCGGAGCTCTCGGAGGTCACGGACATCCTCAAGGAGCTGGAGGGGGTGGATTGAAGGCCTCGGCGGTCGCTCATCCCATCCAGGGTCT
>JAGLRN010000046.1 GCA_023136265.1 Thermoplasmata archaeon | reverse complement strand
CAGATGTAGATGATGTCCTCGTTCCTCTCCGCGGCTCCGGAGAGCGCCTGGATCCCGATGTCGGCGGTCCCGCCGTCGCCCGCGAAGGCAACGACGTTGGTGTCCGTCTTCCCCAGCCTCTTGAGCGCCCTGCTTATCCCGGCGGCGCAGATCGCGGAGTTCTCGAAGAGAACGTGGAGGTAGGGAACCTTGAAGGAGTTGAGCGGATAGGTCCCGCCAAAGACCAGCAGACAGTTCGCCGGGAAGTAGGTTATCGTGTCAGACCCGAAGACCTTCATCGAGATCTTCGCGACGGTCGCACCGCCACAGCCCGGGCAGGCCGTGTGTCCGCTCACAAACCAATCCTCTTCAGGTAGATCCTTCATCTTCATGGCTGCACCCCCCTGGTGCCGATCCAAGTGACCTCTTTCTCGACCCGCTCCTTCTTCGCGGCTTCAAGCGTGCGTTCGAACATGAGCTTGATGTCCTTCACCATGACGTCTCTGCCGCCCAGGCCCGCCAGGAATCCCAGGACAGGGATCGTGGAGTGCCCGTACAGCGCGCTCTTTGTGTCCATGTAGTTTGGCCCTCCAGTGCCGAAGGACATTGCCCTGTCGTAGACGCCGAGCGCCTTCACCCGCGAGGCTATGTCCCTGATGATCTCCGTCGGATATGGGCGGAACCATCTCATCTTCACGAGTCCAACGCTCTTGCCCTCGTCTCTCAGCTCATCAACGACGTCTCTGGCGGTTGCGGACACCGTTCCGAGCGTGATGAGCGCGACTTCGGCATCGTCCATGCGGTACTCCTCGACCGCCCCGCCATAGTCGCGACCGAACTTCTTTGCGAACTCGTCGTTCACCTGCTTGATCACTTTCTTCGCGTTCTGGGTGCTCTCCTCGGTCTGGTATCTGAACTCCTGGATGTATTCCGGGGAGGCGAACGAACCCACGACCATCGGGTCCTTGGACCTGAGATACGCGTGCTTCGGGTCGTAGTGAGGAAGGAACTCGTCCACGTCCTTCTGGTCGGGGAACTCGACGGGCTCGACCGTGTGAGAGAGAATGAACGCATCGAGGTTCACCATCACCGGCAGTAGGACCTTGGTGTTCTCCGCAACCTTGTAGGCCTGGACCACCATGTCCAGGACCTCCTGGTTGTTCTCGACGAAGCACTGCAACCAGCCGCTGTCCCTCTCCGCCATCGTGTCGTTGTGCTCGCACCATATACCGATGGGGGCTGCGATCGTCCTGTTGACGACGGGCATGACTATCGGCAGGTGAAGCCCCGCCGCCACGTAGAGGACCTCGTGCATGAGCGCGAGACCCTGCGAGGACGTCGCCGTGTAGGACCTCACGCCGGTCGCGGTTGCGGCCACGCATGCGCTCATGGCGCTGTGCTCGCTCTCGACGGGCATGTACTCAGCGTCGAGCAGTCCATCGTTGACGAACTCGGACACGTGCTCCACGATGAACGTCTGGGGCGTTATCGGATAGGCGGCTATCACCTCGACCCGCGAGAGCAGCGCTCCGTAGGCGGCGGCATAGTTACCTGTGACGATTCTTCTCTCGGCCATTATCTCACCATCTCTATCGCATCGGCGGGACAGACCTCTTCGCATATCCCGCATCCCTTGCAGTAATCCATGTCAAAGCCCACCTTCTTCGGCGGCTCGAGCCGCTTGATCGCCGAATCAGGACAGTAGAACCAGCACATGAGACAGTTGGTGCAGGCCTCCTCGTCGTACTTCGGCGTGAACGTCCTCCAGCTGCCCGTCTTGTTGTCTACCGAGCTGCCGGGTCCGACGAGGCCGGAATCCGTCTTCATCGGCTTGGTCGCAAGGCTCAGAGGCATCTCCTGGTAGGTCGGAAGCCACTTCTTCGCCTCCGGGTACTTCCTTTCGGCTTTGCACTTCCCGATTTTGATATTGCCGTGCGCCGCTGCGGCTGCGCGTGCGTTCTTCTCTGCCAGCTTGTCCCCGATCCTGGGGCCGAATATGTCCAGTATCCCCTGCTTCACCGAGTCGATCGAGACAAGGCCCGTGGCCGACGCGAAAGCGCCCAGTATGGCGCTGTTGGTTATGGGCACTCCCAGGACCTCGAGCGCGACCGTTGTGGCGTCCACCGTCGCAGTCTTCACCGACTTCCCCAGATCGACCTCCTCCGGGTCGAGCGGGGAGTTCAGGATGGCCATCCCATCTGGAGAGAGCCCCTCCGCCACGTTGACGAAGTCCATGAGCTTCTCGTCAAGGACGACGATGTAATCTGGGTTGTAGACCCTCGTCTTGATGTTTATCTTGTTCTCATCCACTCGCGTGAATGCAAGAACAGGGGCGCCTCTTCTCTCGGCACCGAACCAGGGGAAGGCAACGGCGTAGTTGCCCTCGACAAAGGCAGCGTCGGCCAGCGCCTGGGCGGCCATGACGGCTCCCTGTCCTCCTCTTCCGTGAAATCTTACTTCGTACACACTACCTACCTCCGGGATTTCTGGACTATACCAAGTCTGGAAATAAACATTGCGGGTCAAGTCGTAGCACTGGTGATTCTCTTACCCGTGACGACAAACTCTGTTGATGCACCTGCGTGTCTCCCGATTCAGGTCTGACCGCGTTCCGAGGGCGAAAGGAATTAAAGGCGTGGGATTATGATGAGGGCGGGCCCGAGTGGGGTAGCTTGGACATCCTAGAAGCCTGCGGAGCTTCGGACCCGGATTCAAATTCCGGCTCGGGCATACTCTCCGTGGAAAGGGATCCAGCCATAAGGTGAAATCCATGGTGGACTTGAGGAAGCCGCGAAATCTACTGGCAATCATATCGGGAGTCGGAACCTTGGTTGTCGATCTCGCCTATTGGGCAGCAGCACTGGATGTCTCTCCCTCGTCCTGTGGGTCCTGGCCCTGTTTGGGTTACGGAGGATACTTCCCTTGGCCTTGGAGGCACGATGGAATATGTCCTCCGATGGTGGAATCCATGAATCCCATTGACAATGCGGTGTGCTTCCTTGCGTCGACGGGGCTTATCGTGTTGGTAATCGCGTTGGACGTCGTGTTGCTGGCTTTGATTGGACGATACATCGGAAAGAGAATTGAGCGGTGGCGGGAGGAGAGGTCATGAAGGAAGAGATTGTGCCACCGAACATAGATGATCGGGGGACCGATGCTCTCCTGATCGGCGGTGTGAGCGGTATCGTTGCCGTAGTCTGCTTCCTCGTTGGATACGGAACGGCATGGGCGTTGAGTCCGTGGTATGATTTTGGCGGGAACTACCTGAGCGATCTGGGTGTCGGCGAGGGAGCATTCGCCTTCAACATCGGCGTGATGTCAGCGGGGCTCCTCACGATACCATTCGCATGGGGGTTATGGAACGCTCTGCGCGAATACATCCTTGGGAAGCTGGGCAGCGTGGTGTGCGCCTTGGCGGGGATCTTCCTGTTCCTCGTTGGTGTCTTCCCGGAGGACCAGGTGCCGACCCACTACATCGTCAGTGTATCCTTCTTCGCATCGCTCGGGGTGGCATTGATGATCTTGGCTATTCCGATGATCCGCTCTCCCGTTTTCCGGCGGGTGGCGGCGCCGCTCACAATCGTCATCATCGTCCTATCGATCGTGCTGGCAATACCGATCGTGCTGGTAATCCCGCTCAAGGCGGGCCCGCTGATGGAGACCATTGCGGTGCTTGAGGCCCTCGTGTGGCTGTCCGTGGCATCCGTGCAGATGATCCTCTTCGCCCGCTCAGAGCAAGAAGAGGTCCCGGCGCAAGAATGAATCACTCGAAGAGCTTGGCGGAGCTTCGATCGAG
>JAGLRN010000045.1 GCA_023136265.1 Thermoplasmata archaeon | reverse complement strand
GGCCTGAAGTCCTGATCGGAGAAGGACTCCCAGTTCGCCATGCCCTTGCAGACTATCAGGTTGCCTCCTTCCAACTTCCTCATCAGAGTGCTGCCCAAGCGATCGAAGTCCACGCCAACCGCGAACGCGTTCGTGGTCAGGACCTCGTCCGCCAGTTCGTCCAGGTGGAACTCCCGCGCGTCCTCCATGGTCGCATCGGTGAGGATCGGCTCGCCCCTCACGACGTAGGAGACCCTCCCACCGAACTTCTTCAGTTCCTTGATCAGGAGCCTGTCGAAGACTATCTCACCGGCGTTGTCCCCGAAGAGCAGGACCTCCTCCGATTCGGAGAGCATCTCCTTGATCCTGGGAGTGTCGTCATGCCCCAAGCCCTCCGAGCATAGGTCCTCGAAGACCGACTCCAGTTCCTCTGGCCCGCCGATCTTCGATGCGATCCCGAAATCCAGAACGTTTCCCGCGATCGAGCATATGACCGCCGCCTTGAATGGGTCCTCCGACTCGCGAACGAGCTCCTCCGCGCGGGGGTAGAGCTTCAGCGCGATGTCGTTGCATCTTCTCTTGATCTCCTTGTACGGGTCGTCCGTGCCCAGCAGGTCGTACACCGCCCGATGAACCTTGGTCGCCACTTCCGCCGAGTTCGCATTCTCACCGAACTCGCAGAGAAGGACGTCCGCGGCGGTCTTCATCGCCTCGTAGCCGAGTTCCGGATTCACGAGGTTCGTCTCGTAGAGCGACCGCCGAAGCAGACAGGGAAAGCACTCTGGCGTGATCTTCATCGTCCGTAATAAGACAGAAACCTCTTATAAGGCTGTGCCTGGCTACTTCAGCAGACCCAGCTGGCTCAGCTTCTCCGGGAGGTACGTGTCCGTCGCGAAATCCAGCCCGTACTTCGCCAGCGCCTGCTGCTCCGCCTTCTTCTTGATCTTGAGCATCAGCTCGATCTCGTCCTTCCAGAACCTATCCTTGAACCGCGGGTCCGTGAGCTCGGACTCAAGGGCCTTGACGTCCTGCCCGCTCAGCTTGTCCGTGGGGAGGTCGTAGTTCAGTATGTCCGTGGCGGTTATCCCTAGGTACACGGCCGTCGGCGTCGCCAAGTACTCGGATATGTGGGCCGTCTTAATCGCCCCGTACGCAACGGACGCGAATATCCTGAATGACCACGGGTCGCAATCCGTGAACACGATGAGCGGGACGCCCATCTCCTCATTCAGCCGCTTCATGAACCTGCGCGTCGAGCGGGCGGGCTGGCCCTTCAGGTGGACCAGGAAACACCTCGAGTCCTCGTCGAAGCCGTTCTCCACGAGCCTGTCGAACATACCGCCGGTCTCTATCGCAATGGCGAAGTCAACGTCGGAATCGATGAAGCGTATCTTGTCCTTCTCGACGTTGTACGGGATCCCGTACCCCGAGTCCCCGACATCGTCGCGGCAGTTGATCTTCTTCTTCTGTCCCTTCCTATTGGTCTCCTCGATCGTGACGTTGCCCATCACCCTGGCACCGTCCTCCTCGGGCCTGAGCTTGAAGTCCTCGCGCATGCATCCCGTGATTATCTCCATGTCCTCCGCGAGGAGGTTGGATTCGTTCTGCGACCCGAACTTCGCCAGCCCCCAGCCCTCGGAGATGTAGTACATCTCCCTCAGCGTCGAGGACTTGGACGCCTCGATCATCTCCCTGATGAAGTCGAGCATGTACATGGTGCGGAGGAGCATGTATGCCCCGCGGAGCTTCTTGGCGGTCCTCGAGCCCTTGGCCTTCCCGTACTTCCAGACGCCCTTCCTGGGCATGAAGTTGATGTTGCTCTTCGTCCTCAGCGGGATGCTCATTCCCGGGATGTCGCCGGACTCGAGCTGGCCGTAGATGCTCTCGGCGATGTGATAGAGCTCCTCAATGGGCTTCTGATTCCTGCTGTTCTCCATACGAATCCTCCTCAAGTTCCTCGTCAACCTCATCGTAATCGACTTCTTCCGCGGGCGCCTCGTCCGCCTCTGGCGCCTCATCCATCTCGAGCCGCTTGAACTCCCTGACCTCGATGTCCCAGTCACCGGGCAGGGGTTCGGCCCCGATGATGAACTTCGGATTGAGCCCGCTCACGTACAGCTCGGTCTCGTCGTAGTCGTCCGAGTCGAGACCCGATAGGGTGAAGGAAATCTCCTCCTTCTTGGACGAGGGGATCCTCTTCAGCGTCCACGTCACCTTCCCGTTGTCCTTCACCTCGCTGGGCTTGGGGTTCACGGAATCCATGTCGAGGTTCCCATTCGGAATGACGGCGTGGAGCGTGAGCTTCTTCGCAGTCGGCGTGTAGTTGTAGACGTCGATCGTCACCCTGTGCCTCTTCTTCGAGAACTCCACGTTCTCGTCTATCCAGATGACGTCCATTATCTTCGTGATCGTCCTGTCCAGGTTCGGGATCTCCCTGTGGATTATGCCCGCACTCTTCGTCGCGATCTCGGGAAGTATCTTCTGGACGATCTCGAACTTCTCCTGAGTCTTCGCCCTCTTCTTCTTCTTGTTGAGATGGGTCCTCAGCCTCCTCCCGCATGCCATCAGCCCGCGCTTGATCTCCTCGGTGATCAGGGCGATGTTGGCAACGGCGTCCTTCGCCTCCGATGTGAACGGGACCTTGGTCGAGGCCAGGTGGACGAGTATTATGGCGGGTCCGAAGGGCAGTCCCCTCCCGCCGCGCTGCTCCAGCCCGTATCTTCTCCAGTCGACCTGCTCCAGCCCTATCGTAAGGGCGCATCCTCCCTGATGGTAGAGCAGCGGCACCCTGTTCGCGTACCTCAGGACCTCGACCTGCTGGTCCGCGGGGATATCGCCCCCGTAGACGATGCCCACTTCCACTGCGAAGGGGTTGCCGGCGAACACGGACGCCTCGCGCGTCACGGGCGGGCAGTAGAACTCCGGCCTCATGTCGCCGAGCACGTTCTTGAGCCCCTTCCTGATGAGCCTCTCGCCGATCGGGGACAGGCAGTCCGTCGGCGGGGACATTATCTTGACCTTCTTTATCGCCTTCAGGATGGCCCTACCCTGCTCGAGCGTCAGCCTCTTCGGCTTCATGTCCTGGGAGATCTCCGCCTTCTCGCAGATCTCCCTCGCCACCCTGTAGCTTATCCTCTCGAACTCGGTCTTGAGGAAGGAGACCATCTTGATGTTCTTGGTGTACTTGGCCATCTTCATCAGCATTCCGAGTTCCATCCCGTACGGGTGCGGCCTGATCTCCTTCGTGGGCGTCGGGAGCTCATCCGTCGCCCGCTCGAAGATCACATGCTCCCCGTTGGGTGACTTGTACTCGATCCTGGCGTGCGGGTTCACGATCGCAGTTGCCCGCAGATATTCGTACACGGACTGCTTCCCGCTGACGTACCTGCCGCGGACGATGGCCTCGAATCGCGTCCCGTGCTCCTTGTCCCAGACGACGAAGTCGTCCCTCACCTTCTGGGGCCTGTTCTTCTTCGTGTCGAGCATGAGCTCGATCTCGTAGGCGACGTCCTGCTCCACCACCTTCGTCCGGATCTTGGCGGGCCTGCCGGTCGTGAGCTGCGCGTACATGACGACCGCCGAGATGCCTATCCCCTGGGCCCCCCTCGCCTGCCGCAGACTGTGGAATCTCGACCCGTAGAGCAGCTTGCCGAATATCTTCGGGACCACCCGCTTGACTATGCCGGGTCCGTTGTCCTCGATTATCACCTTGTACTCGTTCCTGGAGAGCTTCTCCAGCTCGACGTAGAGGTCGGGAAGTATGCCCGCCTCCTCCGCTGCATCGAGACTGTTCTCCACTCCCTCCTTCACCGACGTGATGAG
>JAGLRN010000044.1 GCA_023136265.1 Thermoplasmata archaeon | reverse complement strand
CCGAGTATGTGCTTGTTCCTCTCGAAGAACTCTGATACGGATATCTCCCTCTGTTTCTGAGCCAGCCTCTCGGCTATAGATTTCACTGCCAAACTCTCACCAACCCGGGGTGCATCCCATCAACTCCCTCATTGTCTATATCGAGAGTGAGATATTTAAGTTTGATGACTGGACAGGGAAGTGTTCCCGCCGAGAACAAGTCCGAAAGGACCGCTTACGCCGCTAAAGATTCCGCTCCTCCGGCTCGGGCTCCTCCTCCGTCTCCTCTTGCTCGCCCTCCTCGAAAATCGCACCGCAGTGCGGACATCGGATGGCGTCGTCGTGGACCGGCCGCCCGCAGTTCGTGCACTCGAAGTCCGGGACCTTGGCATCGGCGGCATCGAGTTCTCCTGCCTCGCGCAGCCTCGTATCCCACTTCGTCCGCTCGATCCTCGACTTGCCGATCCACCAGTACATCATGACGATTACCATGAAGAGGATGCTCGTGAAGAACAGAGTCACGAGAGCACTGAAGAAGAAAACCTGGAATATCGCGAGCGAATCTGCATTGATGGGTCCGAGACCGCTGAAGTCGGCATTCGAAGAGGCGTCGTGTACTAGCGTGGCGTTCCACGTCCCGTTCACATTCGCGGAGAAGTGGAAGAAGTGTATCCTGGCAGGGAGTTGAATCACGCGGATGAAGTGTTTACCATCGGTCGCATCGATGTCCGAGGTGTCCGTCTCTTCCATTGAATAGGGCTCGTTGCGAGACAGTTTGTACTCCGCCATATCCGAGATGTTGACGTAGGCGTAGAAATCGATAGTACGTATGTTAGTGTAGTTGGCAGTCACGTTGACTGTGAACGTGAACATGGTGTCCGGGTCACCCAGACTTGGATTGACGATGCCTTGGGTAATCGTTATCTTGTCCGGGCTGGTCTGCTCCCTCGCTTCGAAGTCGGAGAGGAAGTTCGTGTCCAGGAGCCCGAAGGCGAACGAATCGGCGACTATCATGATCACGGCCAGCAGAGCGAAGTACCTGAACCTCTTCTCCCCCATGTAGTAGGGTATGGCGAACATGGCCACGGGAATGAGAATCATTGCGAGACACTGGTTCAGATAGGCCAGTGCTATGACGACGAATATGACGAGAACGATGTACGCGGGGACGACCCACTTCGATCCTTTGAACTCATTGAACGACTCCTGGAAACCCATTGGCGGCGTTAAGATTCTTCTGCATATATAACGTTGCTGAAAGGTTTATATGATAGTGGGTCGATGAATCAGGTTCCCTGGTGAGATCATTGCCCAGAATAGTGATAGCGGTGGGAGGAAACGCAATCCTTCCTCCAGGTAACAACACGGTCGAGGAGCAGGAGTCCAATGTGCAGAAGATCACTCCTCACATCGTCAGCCTCGCGAAGCTGGGATACGACGTCATACTGACGCACGGCAATGGACCGCAGGTGGGCAACATCCTGCTCCAGAACGAGTGCGCGAGGGAGGTGGTCGCCGCCAATCCCATGGACGTGTGCGTGGCCGAATCGCAGGGGCAGATCGGATACTTCCTGCAGCAGAGCATCGTCAACGAGCTGAGGGAGGAGAACGAGTCCAGACCCGTATTCGCGCTCGTGTCGGAGGTGCTGGTGGACGCCCGGGACGAGGCGTTCAAGAAGCCGACGAAACCGATAGGGCCCTACTACAAGAGGCGCCGGGCGGCGCATCTGATGAAGAAGAAGGGTTGGAGCATGAAGGAGGACGAAGTGCGCGGCGGCTTTCGCAGGCTCGTCCCCTCGCCGCAGCCGCTCGAGGTCCTCGCGATGGAAGGGATCAGGGAGTACCTGAGGATGAAGCCCAGGGGAAAGGTCATCATCGTGTGCGGCGGGGGAGGGATCCCCGTCGTCAAGGACGGCAAGAGATACGAGGGCGTGGATGCGGTGATAGACAAGGACCGCACCGCCAGCCTCCTGGCCAGGGAGCTTATGGCGGAGACGCTCGTGCTCATCACGGACGTGGACAAGGTGTCGCTGAACTGGGGGAAGAAGGACCAGGTGGATCTGGACGCGACCACTCTCGCGGACGCCAAGAAGCACCTCGCTGAGGACCAGTTCCCCCCCGGAAGCATGGGACCCAAGATGCGCGCGGTGGTCGAGTTCCTCGAGGCCGGCGGGAAGAGGGCGGTCGTGTGCTCTCTGGATGGGTTCCCGGAGGCCATGGAGGGTCGAGCTGGAACGACGATAACGCCGTAAGGAGACGAAATCGTTTTCAACCACAAGGGGGTTTTCGAGTCGATGGGCAAGATCGAGGATCAGATGCAGGACATCGAGGACGAGATCCAAAAGACCCCATACAACAAGGCGACGCAGCATCACATCGGGAAGATGAAGGCCAGGCTCGCGAAGCTCAGGGAGAAGCTGGAGAAAGGGTCTGGAAGGGGTGCCGCCGTAGGCTTCGGCATCCGGAAGTCCGGGAACGCGACCATCGGAATCGTCGGCCTCCCGAACGTGGGAAAGAGCACGCTCATCAACCAGTTCACGGACGCTGAGAGCGAGGTCGGTGACTATGACTTCACGACGATCAACGTGATACCGGGGGTCATGCTGTACAAAGGAGCGAAGTTCCAGCTCTTCGATATGCCAGGCCTCATCGACGGCGCCGCCAGAGGGCGAGGCCGCGGCCGAGAGGTCCTCTCCGTCGCGAGGTCCTCCGACCTGATCCTCCTGGTCGTCGATGTTCGCGATTGGGACATAAGCGTGCTCGTCAGCGAGCTCGAGGCGGGCGGCATACGGCTCAATCAGGAGAGCCCGGAGATCACGATAAAGAGCAAGGAGAGGGGCGGCCTCACCATCAGCTCCACGAAGAAGCTGACGCACGTCGAGGAGGGCGTGATGGAGGGAATGCTCCGCGAGTGGGGACACGTCAACGCCGATGTCCTTGTCAAGGAGGACATCACCGAGCCTAGGCTCATCGATTTTCTGGCGGGCAACGTGGCCTACATCCCCGGATTCGTCGTGCTCAACAAGATCGACCTCGTGCCCGCGAAGGAGGTCAGCCGCATCGCGAAGAGCCTGAGGCCGTGGAAGTCCGTTCCGATCTCAGCGCTCAAAGGCGACGGCCTGGACGGGCTCAGGGAGAGCATATTCAACGAGCTGGAGTTCATCCGGATTTACATGAAGCCGCAGGGAGGTAAGGTGGACTATTCCGAGCCGCTGGTCGTGAAGGACGGTTCGACGGTCGGCATGGTCTGCGACGCCATCCACCGCGACTTCCGAGAGAGGTTCAGATGCGCGAACGTCTGGGGCATGAGCGCGAAGTTCCCGGGACAGACGGTCGGCATCAACCATGTGCTCCGGGACGAGGACGTCATCACGATAGTGGTCCAGAGATGAGCTAACTCGTCGCCTTCTCGAGGGCGGATACCCTTCCCTTGAGTTCTTCCATCGTTATTCGCAGCTCTGCTATGGCCTTCTTCATGCTGTCAAGCTCGTCCTTCATGTCCGCCCAGAGCGGCGAGGGCGGCTCCCCGAACGTGGGTGGCGTCCCCCTCTCCGGGGGTTGGGGGATCTCTCCCCGCGGCTTTTTGGGTATCATCCCATACACTTCGGAGTTTCGAGTTATGAATGTTTGCATTCTGTCATTGGGAGTGCCGCTTCATGCGCTCGGACTTGAGCAGCTGGCATAGGCCGAATTGACCGAAACGTATTGTCTAGGTTCGCACAGCATATTCCCCAGGCAGAATCAGAGGAGTGGCAGAATGAGAAGAGAAAAATGCTCGTGCGGGAGGCGCTGCGCCTCGCACGAGTGAGAGTGGGAGGAGGGCTTGAGGTTCAGGATAGCTGTGCGGGCACGCACATTCCGAGACCTAGGACAGTTTCTTATACTCGGTAATACATGTCTTACCTCGTAGAACGAGGTAGAAGAATGCAGGTGAAAGTAAGTTCTAAGGGACAGATAGTCATTCCGCACAGAATAAGGCGCAAGTACTCGATCCTGCCAGGAAAGGAGCTTCAGATAGAGGAGGAGGAGGGCGTGATCAGACTGATCGTCCCTGCAAAGCTGGCCGATCTATGTGGAACCTGGGATATGGATTTGGATGAGGTGAGGAGAGAAATAGAGGATTTGAGAGAACGCTGGCGGGGATGAGAGGGATTCGCTTTGAAGGTACTCATAGACACAATGTACATTGCCGCCCTCCTCTCGGATGAGAAACTCAAGAAGCTGGCCATAGCTATCGATGATGAGAAGATAGATGCGATCGCATCCGTAATCAGCCTTACAGAGCTGGTGAAAATCCTAGGAGCGAGGGACGAAAGGAGGATGAGGAATGCCATAAGGAAACTGAAATCCTCCAACCTGAGGATAGTGGATGTTACCTCTGCGATAGCAGAGAGAGCCGGAGAGATAAGACTCCATTACGATATTCCCACCGCCGATGCCCTGATATGCTCGACCGGAATAGTGTCCAATGCCAAGCATGTGCTGACGGATGACAAACATTTCGAGGCGACGGGCAAATTGATAAGGCCCTTGGATCTGAGAAAATTGCTCAAGATGATCGGATGAGGGTTCACACAAACGGATGTCCTCACTATATATCGATAGACTTATACTATAGTAGAGTATAGTAACTCCCGTGATCGACCAGAAGGCCGCCAAGCTGCTATTGACCCTGGAGAAGGGCACACAGAGGTTCGGCACACTTCAGCAGGTCGTCCCGAATCCGAGCACACTGAGCTCAAAGCTGAAAGGCCTTGTTCAATTGGGACTCGTTGAGAAAAGAGGAGGGCTCTACCGCCTCAATGATAGAGGTGAGAAAGCCCTCTTCCATGTCAGGGAGCTCCAGGAAATCATCAGCCCGCTGCCGCCGATATCCGTGGAGAAAATCCCCCATCCGGCGTTCAGGGCATACGTCAGGCGGTTCTGCGAGAAGCTTCTCGAATGGCATGGAGACAACCTGATCGGATTGCTTCTCTTCGGCTCCGTCGCAAGGGGAGACTGGGACAAGGACAGCGACATAGACCTTCTCATCGTCCTGAGAAAGCTCCAGAAGTCGAAGAGAGACACCTTGAGGGAGGTCATAGAGCTGAGAAGAGAGCTGCGGGGAAGTCAGGAGTACAAGGACTGCGTCTCGATGGGGTACTATCCCACGGTAGAGGCATATCCTCTCGAGATGGAGGAGGCCAAGCGCTTCAGGAGGATGTACCTCGATGCTCTCACGGAAGGCATCGTGATCTTCGAGCGGGAATCGTTCCTCACCGAGCTCATCGGGAGGTTCGAGGAAAGGCTGAGGGACATTGGAGCCAGGAGGATAGAGATTCCCTCCGTGGGCCATTATTGGGTCCTGGGCGATATCAAGGCGGGGGAGGTGATCGAGCTCTGAACACTCTCGACATAGCCCTTCTCGCTCTCAAGCGGTCCGAGAGATGGATCGAGAGCGCAAAGAGGGGTCTTTCCGACTCCAGATGGGACGACGCGGTCTACTCGGCCCAAATGTGCTCCGAGCATGCTGCGAAGGCCGTCTTGATTTCCTTGGGGATAGACTTCCCGAAGCAGCATGATGTCTCAGACGTATTCGTGACGTTGAAGGATAGGAGGGATTTGCCTTCCGATTTCCGGGGGAAGGTTGAGGACATGGTGGAGAAGCTGGCAAGCTTGGCGGCGGAGAGGGCTCTCGCGGGGTACGGTTTCGAGGAGGGCATAGGCGTCGAGTACTTCGAGAAGGTTGCGCCCGATGCGATTGAGGATGCGGAGTTCATCCTTCAGCATTGCAGGAAGTTCGTCATCGAAGTATTCGGAGTTGAAAAGGAATTGAGCTGAGGGTCTCTGCGCTGAGACAAGCTCGTTGGACATTCCAGCCAGACCTTGCTCTGAGAGTATCGGAATCAGGGAGTGAGAGAAGAGAGGATTGCAGGGAGCGCGTGGAGTTATGAGTTCTGGAATCGAGACGCCCGCGGAACTCACTCAAACCTCCTTCTGATTCCGTGAAAGACGTCGAAGTCCCGATCGTTGGAGTATATCTCCTCAATTCCCATCCGATTCATGACTGAGACCATCAAGCAATCATTGAAGTGCACCTGGCTAGTCCTGCGAAGACGTGAGGCCGATATGAAGTCACGGTACTCGAGCGGAACGATGCCCAGGTTCAATACTGCACTTATTCGCTTCAACTGCTCCTCGATCCTCTCGACCTGATCGTGCATCTCGAGCCACCAACAAACCTCGAGGATGTTGATATGGGATGTGATAGCTAGCTCGCCCTTGTCTATCCTCTTGAGAATCTCCAGCGATGTCTTTCCGAACTCTTCGTGAGCCTGAATGACATAGAGAAAGATGTTCGTGTCTACGAACCTTCCGGCTCCTTCTCCAGCCATTTCCTCGCTTCCTTCTTGGGGGACTCTTCCGCAGCGACCTTCACACTTCCGTACATCTTGTCTATTGGATTCCTCTCAGCTCCCTTGGGCCTTAGCACTATGTCCCTTCCTTTCATGGTGATTTTCATCTTGTCCCCTTTCTCGATTCCGAGCTTCTCTCTTATGGATTTGGGAATAACTATCCTCCAGCCTTCAGATACCTTCGTTTCTGCCATTTCTAGTATGACATGCCCATGATGACATAAGTACTTTGCCATGAGATCCTGCCTTGAAGCGGCTGGGTCTGAATTGAGGTGATGACAAGAGGATTAACGGGCCAGAGCGGTCCTCTTTGCCCAGAGAGTCTAGGGACCGGAGAGGGCAAGCAAGCTATTCAGACATGTGGTCCTACATATTCCAAGAGAGGTCGAGAACCAAGAATGGAACGTGCGTTCCCAGAAGAGTACCGAAATGCCTATGTCCCTGATGAGTACGAAGGAGGTGCGTAGTGAAGAAATCGTCTTCGACACCGACTGCCTTTGTTCTAGCCGCAACAGCATTCTCGTTGATTCCGCCGAATGTACAGGCCCTTGACGTGATCGACGAGGTTGATGTGGGTGATCCCGCTTCGGAGACCGGACACGATTTCCGGAGTTGGGGTCCGATGGAGCCCCCGACACACAGCAGAGGTTGGGGAGGCGCTGCCAGTGGGATACCTGAGGATGAGTTCTTCCCGCCGTGAGAACACGACGCAGGTTGACGGAGTCCCGGGGAATCGTTGGAGCGACCGCATCCGCCAAAGCTTATTATCGCAGGAGCTCATCCGACAGTGAATGGAGTCGTGGAAGCTTCATGCGGCCGTGTTCTGGGCGGCCTTCCTGGCGGTCTCGTTCATCGCCCTCGGAGCTGGATTGACGTCGACTTCCGGACTGCTCGAAGAGGATGTGTCGTACCTCTTCTACGGAAGCGCTCTCATCATTCTCACCGTCGCGCTCTGCTTCATGCTCATCTACGGCAGCCTGTGCATGGGAAGGATCGAATCGAGGATCCTCGGAGAGGGCTCTGACGTTCCCGCCAAGGACCTCGAGGAAAGCGCCTCCAGCCTCTGGAAGAAGCTGCTCAGTCCCACGTTGCAGCTCGTGTTCCTCGTCACGATCAGCTCCGCGGCGATACCGTCCTCTGGCTGGTTCCTGTCGACGCATCATGATATCAACACTATCTCCGCTCTTGAGGTCCTGCTCGGCTCGATCGTCTCGATAGTCTTCGCCGCAGCGGTCCTCTTCTCATTAAGGAAGGAGGTCCGAAGCGCTAGTAACTGATTCGCGAGTTGTTCGAACGTTGATAATACGGACTGCTGCAGCCATACCAGATGGGCGGGCAAACCATTAAGTACTGCCAGAGATAT
>JAGLRN010000043.1 GCA_023136265.1 Thermoplasmata archaeon | reverse complement strand
GATAAACATAACGATTCCTCGTACGGTATGAAACGGTTGTGCATTACTCATACACACCCTTATATATGCGTCCTGTCTAACAGGAGCGGATGCAGCGCCTCACCGCAATGGACCCGCCGGAAAGCTGTTCCGAGATGCTCAGGAACATGCTCAACCTAAGCGAGACGGAGCTGAGAGTCTATCGTCTGCTCCTGTCCTCCGACGGACAGAGGGTCTCCGACGTGGCGAAGCAGGTCGGAAGGGACAGGTCCTCGATCCAGAGGGCGCTCAAGAACCTGATGTCCGCCGGGCTCACAAAGAGGCAGACAGAGACCATCAAGGACGGGGGCTACTACTACGCATACGATGCGGTCCCGCCCGCTCAGGTGAAAAGGGAGCTCGCGCGGTGCATTGAGGACTGGCACGAGTCCCTGCTCGACTCGCTGAGCAGGTTCGAGGAGGAGATGGAGGGGTCCCTTGACTGAGGACGAGGAGCTGAAAGCCATCAGAGAGAAGAAACTAGAGGAGTTGATGAAAGATATGAGTCAAGATATGCCCGGAGCGCCGGTGGTTGTGACAGATGCCGATTTCGATGACACGATCAACAAGTACCCTGTCGTTGTTGTGGATTTCTGGGCCGACTGGTGCGGTCCCTGCACGATGATGGAGCCCATACTCAAGGAGCTAGCGCAGACGTACAAAGGTAAGGTCGTCTTCGGAAAGATGAACGTGGACCAGAATCCTGCGACCCCGACGAAGTACGGGATCATGGCCATCCCCACGCTGCTCGTGTTCCAGAACGGCCAGCTGGTCGATCAGCTGCAGGGGGCGATGCCCGCTCCCATGCTCACGCCGACCATCGACAAGTACGTCACCTAAATCGTGTACTTGCCGTTCTTGAGTATCACCCTGCCGTCGACCTCGACGGTAGCGCGGGACATAGAAGCCGAGGCGCCAGCGTCACTCTTGTTCTTCCCGCCAAGCTCGTCGTTGCTGCCCAGCCCCAGTGTGACTGCGCCCATCGCCAGGTAGTTCTCCAGGAACCCCACCTTTCCTTTCGGGTTGATGCCGAAAGACACCCATGCCAGCCTGTCCTTGTCGCCGTGACCCTTGTCCCACATCCCCTTGATCGCCTTCACGTTCTTCTTGGCGGTGAACGACTTCACGCGTCCGTCCTTGAACGTCCACCTCATCTCTTCAACGAGCTTCCCGATCGAGGGCTGCGGTACATCGAAGAACGCCTTGCCCTTGACGCTCTTCTCGATGGGGGCGATGGAGACGTCTCCCGCGGGAATCGCCACGCCGAACAATCCCTTCTCCATGTTGGCCTTTGTCAGCGTAGGTGTGAAGACGAAGCCCTTCCGATTGCCGAGGTCGCAGCTCAAGTCGGTACCCGCCTTCGTCGTGATACGCATGTGCTTTCCCCTGTCAAGTATCCTCTTGAGCTTGTTTCCGAACTTGCGCATTTCGGCGGGGTCGACTGCAGAGGCTGCGGCGACAACCCTCTTCCACTTCTCGTAGTCGAATCCGTACACTTCGGCTCTCTGCGGCGTGACGACGCCGATGCCCAGGTAACCTATCCTGATCTTCTGCTTGCGCATGTAGTCGCCATGCGGTTGCTCGCCCTGGAAGAGAGCCGCGTACTTCCCAGGCGGGACCTTGCTCATGGGCTTGGGGTCCTCTGGACCGCCGATGAATATGTTCACCGTGCTGTATCTTGAGAGACCCATGCAATGAGCCGATGTCTGCCTGAGATTGGACTCCGGAAGCACGTGCAGGTGGTGATAGAATACGCGGTCCGTGTCCAATGTCATGAGAACGTCCGCTTCCCTGTCGAAGCATGTCGCAGCTATCTCTTCGGCCAGGTCGACGGTGTGCTGGTAGGTGCTCACGATCACGACGTCTTTCTTGCTCACTTTCAGGCACTTGTTCACGATGGTGTCTGCCATCTTCTTGTATGACAATTCAATCTCCTCCGAATCTGTATCAACGAATCCGCGTATATAAGATTGAGCGGAGGGGTTGGGAGAAGATGCCCGTCCGCTTGAAATAGGTTTTTTAGGAACGGTGCAATTGGGCATCGTAATGAAGGGCTCTCCCGACGAGAGGCAGGACGAGGAAGCTGAAAAGCCAAAGCGCGTCTCGAAGAAGGTCGTTCACGCACTCGTCGAAGCGGAAAGGCATATCGTCGGGCTCAAGCCCTCGTTCTTCAAGTTCTTCGGCAGGCTGGGAACGTGGACGAGGAAGACCATCAAGCTCCTCATCCCTTTCAGTGTCCTTCTCTTCTTCACGTTCGTCCCGCTGGGGATCGATACAACCATCCAGTACATGCTGGGGATATTCCTCTGCATATCCCTGATGTGGGCTTTCGAGTCACTTCCCCTGCCCATCACTTCGCTTCTCGTGCCCGCTCTTTTGGTCCTGTATAACATATTTCCAACGGGCGAGAATCTCCCCTCCCCCGCAGAACAGGCCTTCGCCCCGTTCTCGGACCCGGTCGTCTACGTCATTCTGGGCGGGCTGATTATCGCGGAGGCCTTCAGGAGGAACGGGATCGACAGGCGCCTCACCCTCTATCTGATCTCCAAGTCGAAGGGGGAGTTCAAGTGGCTTCTTCTCGCGATTATGTTCGGAGCCGCCATCCTCTCGATGTGGATCTCCAACACGGCTACAGCGGCCCTTCTGATTCCCGTCACGATCGGAATCGCGCACAGGGTCACGAAGGAGAAGGATAAGGGACATCGAATCGCGGTCGTCCTCCTGCTCGCTGTGGCAGCCGCAACGATCATCGGCGGGATGGCCACGATAATAGGCTCATCCCCGAACGCCGTTGCATCCAGTTTCCTCGTCAAGGTGGATCCCACTTGGGACTTCGTGGATTGGATGATCATCGGGCTCCCGCTCTCCATGGTTATTCTGATCGTTTCTTGGGCGATTCTCCTGAAGTTCTACCCTGTTGGCGTGGACAAGCTCGACCTGAGCTGGGTGGAGGAGGAGAGAAAGGAACTGGGTCCCATGTGCAACGACGAGAAGAAGGTCCTCATCATCTTCGTGGGAGCGGTGGCCTTTTGGATATTCGGCGAACGTGCGGCTGAGTTCCTGCTCATTCCCCTGCCGTACCTAGTCGGCTTCAACGCCCCGGCCGTGGTAGCGGCGTTGGCCGCCGTCCTTCTGTTCGTCACCAGAGGCCTTGACTGGGAGGACGCGAAGCTAATACCTTGGGGGCTCTTCCTCATCGTCGGTGCCGGGCTCTCCATGGGCCATGCAATGATACTCTCCGGGACCGCGGACTGGCTGGGAAGCGGCCTCATTTCTGCGACGAGCTTCTTGAAAGTCCTCGGTGACCCCCTTTACCTGATGATGCTTCTTCTCGTAATCTCCTTCGTAGCTGTCGCGCTCAGCAATTTCATGAACAACACCGCAACGGCAGCCATCCTAATCCCGATAATGATAAGCATGTCATACCTTCCGGAGTTCGCCGGGATCAGCGTCAAGGTCTTCGTCCTTCCGGTCGCATTCTCCATGGTCCTCTCGTTCGCGACCCCGGTCGCGACTCCTTCTTCCACGCTCGTGTACGGCACGGGCATGGTGTCGAAGAGAGAGCTGGCCACGACCGGCTTGCTGATCTCCGTTCCCGCCATCGTCATCACGGTCCTATTCAGCTTCCTTATGGCGCACTTCGGTTTCGTTTGACCGACAGTGCCGCACACGGCTTGGAATGCTGATGATTGGAGTGGATACCATGAGAAAGACCTCGATAAGCCTAGTTGAGAAGAACAAGATCGTGACACGCGGCTACAAGCAGGACGACCTCATAGGCAACGTGACCTTCACGGATGCCTTGTTCCTTCTGCTCAAGTGGGAGCTTCCAGGCGAGAATGAGCGGAGGATGCTCGACGCGATCCTCGTGTCTTGCATCGATCACGGGATCAACATCCCAACGGGTCTGGCGGCCCGATCCATAGCGTCTGCCGGAGTCCCTCTTCCGACCGCGGTCGCAGGCGGGCTCTTGGCCGTGGGCGACTTCCACGGAGGCGCTATAGAGGCCTGCATGAGGACCCTGTACGCCATATCGAAGCGGGCGAAAGATCAGGACAAAGGACCGAAGGACGTCGCTAACGAACATATGCGCACCCTGATGTCCAGAAAAGCGAAGATGCCCGGGCTCGGGCACTACCTGCACACGGAGGACCCGCGGGTGACGAGGCTCTTCGAGCTGTCCAGAGAGCTCGGGATTTCCGGAACCCACACGGTCATCATCAGATCGCTGCAGTACCACTTCCAGGAGGCGGGCAAGAAGCTGCCCATCAACCTGGACGGGGCCATCGCGGCCATAGCCTGCGACATGAACTTCGACCACCGGCTGGGGAAGGGCTTCTTCCTCCTCGGGAGGTCCGCGGGACTCATCGCTCAGGTCTACGAGGAGATGACCCGGGAAACCCCGCTCACGAGCCTCCTCACCTCTGAGGTCGAGTATGATGGCCCACCTGAGAGGGAGCCCGACCCGGGACAGAAACGATAATATTCTCGTATGGCATGTTATGTGATTGTATGGAAGAGACTTGGGAGAGTGGAGCGGTGAAGGCACTAGTGGTGGGAGCAGGGGATCTCGGTATAAGGGTGATAAAGCAGCTGCGCAAGAACCCTGGAATCTCGTTCATTGTGGCGGACTACAGGGACAATCCAACCGCCGTCAAGAAGGGAGTCATCGACAAGGTGGACATCCTGGAGCACATTACCCCGATGAACATCATCGACATCGTGGAGGCCTGCGAGTGCGACATCATCTTCCTGGCGAGGAAGGCAAAGGACTGGGGTCATGGCAACACGGTCATGGCGACGCAGTTCATCGCGGGTCTGGAGAGGCAACTCTCCAAGTTCCACATACCCGTCATCCCCGTATCCTCGATCGTCAGGTTCTGAGGCATAGCGGATTGGAACGGGCACACGCGAACAGAGATAGAGCATGTACTCGAAGAAAGTGATTGAGCACTTCCAGAACCCCAGGAACGCGGGGGCGCTGGAGGACGCTGACGCGGTGGGCGAGGTCGGCAACCCGGTCTGCGGGGACGTCATGAACATCTACATCAAGGTCGAGGATGGGGTCATCACTGACATCGGATGGAAGACCATGGGCTGCGCGGCCGCCATTGCTACTTCATCCATGATCACGGAGCTCGCGAAGGGGAGGACCCTGAAGGAGGCCTTGAAGATCACCCGCAAGGACATCGCCGACGCCCTGGACGGACTACCGCCCATCAAGATGCACTGCAGCAACCTGGCCGCGGACGGTCTGCATGCTGCGATAAAGAAGTATCTAGAAGAGCATCCTGACGTCGAGGTCTAGCGGCTATTGGGCATGGGGAGACGCTCAAGGCATCGATCTGAAGAACGCCTCCCGAAGCATAATCGAGAAGTTTGGATGCTCTTAGAATGTTATCATTCACTCCATTCCTCTCCTCATCTCATTGACTGCAATTCACACAACGGTGAATGTCTCCGCTCTAGGTGTATCATCCATTCGAAGGCGTCCCCGATGGGAAGCTGTGAGAGGCCCCGGGAGAGGACAGCGAAAAGGACTATCACAATCACGAGAAGAACGATAGCCTGATGGCAAACCCCCGTGGTCCAGCTGGGTAGATTCTTTCTTCTAGCATTCCTCCACTGAGGAAATCAGCAACGGCATATTTGAAACTATATGGCACTCCCCCGAAACGATTTCCTATGGGGAGACAGAAGGCAAGAACCGCCACAACGCCAACAAGCATTTCTAATGGATTGGATAAGAGAGCATGAAACGCCTTCGGGGACATGCTTATGGTTGTGGGTCGTGATATCTTGAATCGAATGCTGAGGTGATTGAGGGTTTGACATGTTCATCGCGATTGCAGCGGCCATCCCGATGTTGTTGGGAATCGCTGTGATCCTCTTCATATACATTCGTGTGCAGAACAATCCTAATACATATACAGACTACCACGCACAGCAGTCAATCCCCTTTTCCATTGCTTCTTGTTCCTAAATACGTGATAAACTCAAAACCTGCCGCGATGATTAACCGGCTCAGATTAAGCCGCTTTTTGATGCCTTTGTTTGAGGCAAGCAATCTCACGAGGATTCCGAATCGATTCATCTTTGACGAGTCCCCTTCATCTACTTGTAAATCAGCTAGGTCTAGCTCAAAACTGATTGTGGACTCGTCTATCTTCCCGCTGATGACTTGAACATATTCCACTCTATTTCTTGTGGTCTCAAAAATCCAGCTTGTGAGAGGTGCCCCATTATTCCTCGCTGTTAATTGGATTGTCTGAGCACCGAGCAAACTCAGAAATCTTGACATCTCTATGACATTATGCATGCCCACTTTTTCTGTGTATCTCTTGATCCCTGGGTCCGGTGAAGACTCTAGAAACCTTAGGATATGAGTTTGAAAATTTCCCTCTTGAGTCTGTACACCAGCGCCTGCCACGAATCTAAGGTCAGCTATTCTATCACTAACAAACGTCATCAAAGGCAGCTTAGTCCCGCTTCTTGTCAAGTGCAGGCGCGCCCGCTCGATGAAAGTGTTCCATGTCCAAAATCTTGCCATGCAAATCGTTGCCAAGTCCTCAATTCGTCTGCTCGAGAGATGTTGGGTTCTGAATACAGAGTGCATCTCATCAAATCTATTCCAGTCCGTCTCAAAGATCAAGTCCTGTGCATCTAGTTCATCATAGAATCTCGTGCTCGGATATGGCGTTGCGATGCCAAAAGCAGCACTCGTGAGCCCGAGTTCCTTGGCGTAATGTGGAAAGTGTAGTATCTCTTCTTCAGTCTGGTCTGGTAGACCGATAACAAATGTTCCGCCAGGGTTTCCGCCCCATCTCTTGATATTGTCAACCGCCTTAGCATGAATGCCAGGTTTCAAACCTTTAGACGTAGACTTGAGATCTCTCACATTTGGGCTCTCAATACCCATTTCAAAACTATCAATCCCCACCGCAATCATTTTTCGAACAGCCTCAGGATATCTTGCCATCGAATCGGGTCGTACTTTTGCAATGAATTTGATGTCCAACTCATGCTGAGTCAGCAGGTCACAAAGTTGTTCAACGAGTTCGGGCTTACCCATGAAATGTGGATCTGTAATCTCCATGCTAAGTGGCTTTCCCTCATGAAATTCGACTGTTTCCAGTATCTCGGCCATCACGTTCTCTGGGGAACGGTAGCGTTGATGGCTCTTGCTCATACTGGGCTCACAACAAAAACTACACCTGCCCCAACAACCCCTAGAGGTAGTAAGCACATCATATTCTCTATCTCGCTTTAGGGTCACATAATACTTATATCGTCTGAGATGCCGAGCTGGGAATGGTATGGTATCCAAATCCTCGATTAGCTCTCGATCCAGATTATGAGTTATTTCGTCTCCATCTTTGTAAGAAATACCCTTGACACCCCTCGCATCTCCCCTCGCGACTAAATCATGCATCGCGAGCTCACCCTCACCCCGAACAACAAAGTCTACTTGAGGGTGTGAAAGTAATTCATCTGGAATCGCCGTAGGATGATATCCACCAAGAACGGTAGAGATGCCTCGTTTGTGTGACATCTCTGCAATCTCTAATCCTTCACTATGCTCTGTTGCAGACATTGAGATTCCAACTAGGTCCGGTTCAAGCAGATCCAAATACCTTATGATGGTTGGTTGAATTGGCTTGGGCTCCATCTCCAAATCTATTATGTTGACCTCATCCACAACATCCTCAAGATATGGAGCAATGTACTCGAGTCCGGTGGGAATTATATCAAATGCAAAACTTAGTCCATGTCTCCCAGATGGTTTGACCAGTAGAACTCTTTTGAATGACACCTTCACCACCAAGTCTGTTGATTATCTACTATGCTCCGCTTATACTCGTTATCAATTCATGCACCAAAACGACAAGCCCAAGAATGAATAACGCGGCTGGGGAATAGCTGGCCGCAACGTTGGTTGAGGGAATGAAGAGAGTCGGCGTGTAAGACACCTTGCCTTTTGATAGCTGACATCCAGGCGTTCAAGTCCGTGAAGGGCTTTTCTTTTCGGAGAAGGTTCCATTCTAGCAGCCCATAGTAAGATGTGGCATATGAACTTTGTTTTTCATGTATATGGGCCCCCAGCGATTCTTCGGAACAACAGTTAAGCGAACAAGGCCTATAGCATGCCCAGCTTCTTCTTCGCCTCTGGAGACATCCTCTCTGGAGTCCAGAGGGGCTCCCAAACAATCTCGACTTCAGCCTTCTCGACGCCCTCGAGCTGCTCCACCTTCTTCTTGGCGTCCTCGGATATCAGGCTGTGCATGGGGCAGCCCGGCGCGGTCAGGGTCAGCTTGACGTGCACCTTGCCGTCGTCGATGTGCACGCCATACACGAGCCCAAGGTCGACTATGTTCACGGGGACCTCCGGGTCGTAGCACTCCCTCAAGGCGTCTATGACATCTTGTTCCGTAACCATTCCGTCACCAAAGAAGTCGAGAGGCGATAGACGGGACACGCATATTATCCTTTGTCTCACGCTCTCAGCTCGGCTGAGCCACGGGTGGTTCTGGCTTCGTGGACATGAACTTCGCCGTCAAGAAAAGCGCAAGGATCAGAGAGACAACCGTGAGAAGGAAGAGGTCGGAGGCTTTTGCCGCGTACGCGAAGATGAGGACGATGACGAAGACGAGGTGGATCATTATCGTACCGGCGTTCGCCGGGGCGAGCGCGAGCGTGTCGTCGTAGTGCTTCATTGCGACCGTGCCGGCCCTCACAGCGATCGGGATGGTGACGAGAGCCACCAAGGACTCGATGGGCAACAGACCGAACGCCACCCCGCCAAGGACGGAAACATAGGCGAATGCAAGAAGATAGTAATAGACCACCACCGCCCGCCTACGCCCGAGCCTGGAGACGAGGTGTCTCTTCCCCACCGCCGCGTCCGCCTCCATGTCCTGGAACTCATTCATCCAGAGGACCGCAGCTATGAGTATCGCCAGCGGAAGCGACGCAACGATGGGCTCGAGGGCGACCGAACCCGTTTGAACGAAGAAGCCTCCGAGGACGATCAGCACACCGCAGTTCAGGCCCACCAGGAACTCGCCGATACCTCTAGACGCCAAGTTCAGACGGGGCTCCACATAGAAGTATCCGGAAATGACGCCGATGGCGCCGATAAGGAGAAGCCCCCACCCACTCACGTAGGCCAGATACACGCCGACCGGCACCGCACACGCGAAGAAGAGCAGAGCGCCGAAGTACACCTCCTTGGGGGAGAGAAGACCCTTTTGGATGAGCCTGCTTCCACCGCCGAAGGGCCTCACGAACCTCACGTTCATCGCGTCGCATCCGCTAATGTGGTCGAAGTAGTCGTTCACGACGTTCGTCCCAGCGTGCACGAGAAAGAGCGCTAGCGCCGTCAATGCGAGGAGAAGGATGTCGATCTCGCCCGTCATCTTCCATGCCACGAAACTGCCGAGGATCGCGGGCGGGATGGTGGACGCAAAGAACGGCAACCTCAGCTCCTCGAGCCAGAACTTGATCTTGGACATGCGCTCAGTGACTCGGTAGACTGGGGCAGGATTTAAGGCTAACGGGGGCACCCAGCCAGGACCCCAGGAACGAAGCGTTATATATTAAGAGGTCATCCTAAAGACGCATGGTCTTGGCTCTGGACTTCGGAATATCAGAAGAGCTTGAGCGGGTTGAGCAAAGGATTGCCGAATGCCTGAAGTCGAATGAGCCTCTTCTCACGGAAATCGCCTCCTACGTCCTCCGCTCCGGCGGGAAGAGGATTCGGCCTGTTATCACCCTCCTCGCGTTCTACGCCGCCGGCGGCAAGGAACCATCGGAAGCGATAGAGTTCGCATCCGCGATCGAGCTCATTCACAACGCGACTCTCGTCCACGATGACATCAACGACGGAGGGACCTTCAGGCGGGGGATGGAATCGGCATACAAGAAGTTCGGCGTGGGCACTTCATTGGTCGCAGGAGACTATCTCTTCGCACGCGGGTTCGAGATCGGCGGGAGGTTCTCCGATAAGGTCATCGGAGTGACCGCGCGGGCGTGCGTGAACCTAGCAGAGGGCGAGATAAGGCAAATGAGGAACCTGCGGAACGTCGACCTGAGCGCAGAGGAGTACATCGACACGGTGATCATGAAGACGGCGATTCCCATGAGCAGCGGTCCCAAGGTAGGCGCCATCCTGGGTGGGGGCACGGACGCGCAGGTGGAGGCCATCGCAAACTACGGAGTCAATCTCGGGATATGTTTCCAGATCATCGACGACATACTCGATGTGATCGGGACCGAGGACATCCTGGGCAAGCCGGTTGGAACGGACATCCGAGAGGGCTACGTGACGCTGGTCCCGATCTTCGCGCTGAGCAATGGCTCAGAAGAGGCGGATGCGCTGAGAGCCATCCTGCGCAAGGAGGAGAAGACCGAGCCGGATGTCGCGGAGGCTCTGCGGCTGATCAAGGAATCGGGAGCAGTTGAGCAGGCCAGGGAAGCGGCGGGCGAGTATTCCAGGACCGCGAAGAAGCATTTGTCCGTTCCCCTCGTCAAGGAGTTCGAGGAAAGGCTCGCCAGGCTCGCAGATTTCGTTCTTCAGCGCAGCTATTAGGCGGGAAGGTTTTTGTTCGGCGCGGTGATTCGGTGAACGTGCCCAAGCGCGATGTCATCGTTGTCGGGGCCGGTCCGGCCGGTTTGACCGTGGCGAGGTACTGCGCGGCCTACGGCCTGGATGTCGTAGTGCTCGAGAGGAAGGAATCCGTAGGCTCCGTCGTCAGATG
>JAGLRN010000042.1 GCA_023136265.1 Thermoplasmata archaeon | reverse complement strand
AGTTCGACACCTTCTCGGTCCACAGTCCGAAAGGGAGGACGTATATCGTTCCTTTCGAGGGGATGACGATCGATAGACCTCAGTTCGAGAAGAACCTGGCGGCGGCCGCAGAGAGGAAGGGCGCAGAGATCCTTCTGGACACCCACGCAAGGTCGGTGAGCGGAGAGGAGGTCGTCACATCGAAGGGCACCGTTCGCGGGAGGGTCGTCGTGGGCGCGGACGGTCCGTCATCGCGCATCGCCCGAGGGGTCGGGCTTCCCCGCCCCGCGCAGCTGTACCGGGCGGTCACGACGTTCGTGGAGGGTGACATCCCCGACGAGGCGGCTCTGTACTTCGGACGTCTGAGCCCTGGCGCGTACGCGTGGATATTCCCGAAGAACGGCACCGCGAACGCTGGTCTCGGTGTCTGGGAGAGGTTCGATGGAAGTCTGTCCGGTCTTCTGAGGTCCTGGCTGCGGGGAATGGGACTGACGTGGCAGGCGATACACGGGAAGCTCGTTCCCGCCACAGGGCCCGTCTCCCCGACGCAGAAAGGGAACGTTCTCATAGTCGGCGACGCGGCAGGGCATGTCATCCCCACGACGGGCGGCGGAATGCAGACGGCTATGATATGTGCCCGCGAAGCGGCGAAAGCGATTGACAGGCATCTTTCCACCGGCGCCCCGCTTGAAGACTACGAAGCCGCGAGCAGGAGGATCGTCTGGGAACGCCTAAGGATGGGTGTGCGAATCAAGAACCTCGCGGACAGGGTCTTCTGGAGCGACCCGCTGACGGACATGGCGATGCGAGTTCTCGGCACCAAGGGAATTGGGCGAGTGCTCAGATGTCAGCGGCTATTCTGGCCAGAGAAGATTCAAAACGGTGATTGAGTCCACTCCCCAATGAATATGATGAAATAGCCGTTCATTCTTATGATTGAGTATTCCAATCCAGCGCACGCGGTGACGTGAATGAACGAACACCACAACCCGGAGATTGCCATCGAGACGAGGAACCTCTCGAAGAGGTTCAAGGACGTCCAGGCAGTGGACAGCCTCTACATGAGCGTGAAGAGGGGAGAAATCTATGGCTTCCTGGGCCCGAACGGGGCAGGGAAGACGACGACAATCAAGATGATCATGGGACTCATCCAACCCACGCACGGGAACATCTTTCTCAACGGCATCAGGATCGATGACGGATTCGATGTCGAGCACAGAAGGGACACGGGATATCTGCCCGAGCAGGTCGCCTTCTACCGCAACCTGACGCCCGTGCAGACGCTCGACTTCTTCTGCGAACTCAAGGGCGTGGACAAGTCCATCGTCGTGCCTCTCATCGAGGAGGTCGGGCTCACTGACGCGATTGACAGGAAGGTGGGGACCTACTCCAAGGGCATGGTCCAGCTGCTGGGAATAGCTCAGGCGATGATAGGGAACCCTTCCATCTACATCTTCGACGAGCCCGTGGGCGGGCTGGACGCACGATGGGTGAAGGTAACAAGGGACAAGATCAGGAACCTGAACAAGCAGGGCGCGACCGTGCTGTTCTCCTCGCACATACTCAGCGAGGTCCAGGCCCTCTGCGACAGGGTCGCGATAATAGACAAGGGCAAGCTCTTGGCCGTCGACACGGTGCCGAATCTGAGCGAGCGCCTGCACATCATGCCTCAGCTCGAGATTACGGTTCCCGGCTTGGGCGGGAGGATCCCGGAAGCCGTGTACACTGTGCCGGGTGTGGAGACGGCTGACGCCGAGGGGGACAAGCTCCTGGTCACGTGCGACACCGGTGCCCGCATGGACGTGATGACCGCGCTCAAGGAGGCGGGAGTCGAGATACGCGATTTCAGGACGATAGAACCCTCGCTCGAAGAGGCCTTCGTGAAGATGATTTCGGGCGGAGGTGACTGAAATGATGGGCATCGGTCTGAAGGCCATATACTCGGTCGCGAAGAAGGAGTTCGCGGACAACGTCAGGAACAGATGGATAGTCGCTCTCACTGTCATTTTCGCGATATTGACGCTTCTGGCTTCCTATGTGACCGGAGGCGGGTCCGTCCTCGGTGGAATGGAGGAGACCGTTATCGGTCTCCTGAGCATTGCCGCCATCTTCATTCCTCTGATAGCAGTGATGTTGGGCTACGCGTCCATCGCTGGCGAGTGCGAGAATGGCTCGATGGGCATATTGCTCTCCTACCCGATCAGAAGGGGAGAGGTCCTGGTCGGCAAGCTGATCGGCCTCGGGTCCGTGATTGTAGTCTCAACAGTGATCGGTTTCGGCGCCGCGGGCATTCTGATCGCTGCTACGGTCGGTGCGGAGTCAGGAGTCGCCTACCTGAGCTTCATCGGGCTTACCATACTGTCCGGCTTTCTCTACCTGAGCATGGCCGTGCTCTTCTCGACGATCGCGAAAAGCCGCGCCAGAGCCCTTGGCATGGGCGTGGTCCTGGTCTTCTGGTCGATGATATACGGGATGATCATC
>JAGLRN010000041.1 GCA_023136265.1 Thermoplasmata archaeon | reverse complement strand
GCCGTGATCCTGGCGTACTTCTCCTTCAGGAAAAGGGACATCTAGCGCGACCGCGGCACTAAGTCCTCTGGCCCTTGATGAGCACGTACGAGTTGAAGGGGCTGAACCCGACCTTTCGGTACGTGTGCCTCGCGGGATTGTTATCCGCGAAGACATGAATGAGTGCCTTGTCACTTCGCTGGAATATCTTCTCGACCAGTGAAGAGACCATCGAAGTCGCATAGCCCTTGTTCCTGTAGGCCTCGTGCGTGGTGACGACCCCGATGTTGCTGCCGAAGTCGGCGAAGAACGTGTTGCCCACTGAGACGATCTTGTCACCATCTTTGGCGACGAGCCAGAAGGCCTTCTCCATCGATTCCCTGATCTTCTCTCCGGTCTCCTCTCCCCAGAACTCGGGCAGGGTGTCTCTCATCAGCCTTGCGATGGCTCCAGCGTCCTCGGCAGTGGGCTCCTCCGTCTCTTGCGTCTTCGTTAGCTTCTCGTTCCCCTTATCGAGATGCATCAGGACAAGCTCGTGCTGCTCGAGCGGCTCGTACGTCCTCAGCGGGATGTCCTCTATACCCAGCGGGACGATGATGTCCGTCTTGCGGAGCTCAAGATGCGGGAAGAGCGCCTCTACGGCCTCACGGCTGCCCCTGAACTGGGCGACATGGGACTTGTATGTGAGCATAATCCCGCGGATGTCCTCGCCATCCCGTGCGAGCAGGAACTTCGAGTCCTCGCGGTTGAACTCCCAATCGAGGATGTAGAAGTAGTATTCGAGCCGGTTGCCGTACACGTGCTCCAGGAACTTCGCTTCCACTTCCTTGTCCAGGTCAACGATTTCCACGAACGTCACCTCTCATGCCGTGCTATGTGTCTCCTCAAATGCTCTTCCACCCGAGTGAGCGCATCCTTGTTCTCAGGCCACTTCAGCAGCTCGTTTGCTACGTCGAAGATACACCACCGGTATCCGTTATGTTCATCAGTGTCGATCAGAGGCTCCTTCCCAGTCAACTACATCCTCCGTGCACAAGAGATGACCGCCTCCGAGATATTCTTTGCTCTCAAGACATCGAAACGTAGAGGGCACCAAAGATGGCGAGCATTGACACGAAGAAAGCGAGGCAGAACAGACCAACGAATGCCAAGGACTGTCCCACGGTCATCCCCAGGCGGTTTCTCATCGTGGATGTGGCGATTATGACGCCGATGATTCCCACCACGTTGGCCATCCCTATCGCCAGATAGGCGGGAATGGCTTCTTTCCTGTATCCGAGAACTGCGACGCCTACCAAGAACCCCATGAGGAGTGAGACGCCCGCGACCAAGATCAGGAGAGTCGGTAGGAGGGCGGGTTCGTCGAAGAGGGCGTGAACGTACGCGGCGCTCACGACCTTTCCGGGGATCTCTCTCGAAATCCACAGGTCCTTCGTCAGTGAGTTCGACGGCGCCGATATCTCGATCCGCGTGAAGAAGCCCCCCCAGCGTTTGTCTATTTCCTCCACAAAATTACGCAAGCTGGGAGTCGTGCTGTATTCGACGCTGGAGATACTCCCCTGGAGGTAGGTCACATCGGTGTACGGCTCGATCTCATCGTAGATGCGAGGCGATACGTGCCCCGTTACGAAGATCTCCGTCGGGATGACCTTGCTGCCGTAGATGCTCGTCAAGATCAGGGGGTAGAACATGCGTTCAGTAGGAAAGTGCACCAACACGCCTGGCTTCCTGAGAGTCGTTCCAGATTCCGATATCCATGTAACGACGAACGAGTAGTCCTCCCCGACATAGTCGTCCAACTGAGGAATCATCCCTTCCGAGACGTCCAGGCCGTTGTTCGTGAGATAGTTGTAGATACCGGCACCCTCTGTGGCTGAGATCACTTCCACGATGAGCCCGTACTGTTCGAGGTGCATGTGGACAGTTGCCCCGGCGCCAGATCCGAGCAGACCAGTGACGAGGAAGTATGGTACCGTCATCAGCGGCCAGGGTATCGCGACCGAAAAGGGATACGAGAAGATGAACGTGGACATGGCGTGGTCGAGGTCCTCTTTCGCCTCGGTCATCACATCCGTGCCGCGGAACTCTGGCGCACCATCGACGATGTGCACATCAATGCTGTTGGGATCAGCTGGAATGGGGAATATCCATGCGGTGCTGCTGGAATCCTGCCACTGGAAGTCTATGGACAGGAGCAACCCCTCGATGCCTTCGGAGTAGTCTATCACCGCGTACTGCGAATCCTCTCCCAGGTAGAACACGGTGTCTTGCTTGCCGACCACGCATCCGTCAGCCGTCGCAGTGCCCACGAACGGCAGAAACACGAACGCGAATACAACGTAAAGGGATAGTATCCTCCGGCATAGGAGGCTCGATTCTCTCACGTGGACATCCACCACTATAGTATCTGGGCTGTTGGTGTGCTTATACTTTTCGCCCTCGGGAACTCGCCAAGGGCTTCGGTCACAGCAAAGAGAGGTAAACAAGGCCGAGAAGCGTCAGAACGGCGATGGAAAAGACGATGGAGAACAAGATGACGAACGAGAGCCCTTGCCTGAAAGAGAACTCCTTGCGGAACTTGAGGAACAGCGCGAATATCAGCATGCCGAGGATGCCGAACATGTTGGAGAATCCCATGGCGGCGGAGATGGGGACGTATTCCTTCTCACGCCCGAAGACCATTGCCCCGACGGCGATGCCAACGAACGGCGACAGAACCATGAATATCAGGAAGAACGTCAGGACCTCGGCAGTATCGAACAATGTCTCGACCGTCTCTGCGTAGCTCACCTTGAGAGGAGTATGTGACCCTATCCAGAGGTCCTCAGTCAACGCCTTGGAGGGCGCTGAGAGCTCGATGACGGTGAATCTGCCATCCCATCTCTCCCTGATGGTTTCGACGAAGTCCTCCATTTCGCGACCGGCGGGCGTGTCGTCGTTGCCGTGGGAGGCTCCCCCGCTAATCGACCCGTCGTAGTGCGTCACTTCCGTGTACGACATGATGTCCCAATAGACGCCGGGCGAGACATGGCCTATCGCGACGACCTTCATGGGGACCTTGTGATCACCGTATATGCTCGTGAGCCTCAGGGGATAGTACATCTCGTCCGTCGGAAACCTCACGGTGACACCTGGCTGCAAGAGAGTGGTCCCCGATTCCTCTATCCACTTCACGATGAAAGCGAACTGCTCGTTGACGTATTCGTCGAGCTGTGGGACCGATCCTTCGGACATGCCCAGGCCATTCTCCGTCAGATACACATAGATGCCTTTGCCCTCCGTAGCCGAGATGACCTCAACGATGAGACCCTCCATCTCGACATGCGTGTGGACGGTCACTCCTGTTTCAGATCCGCGGTGTGAGGGACCACCAAGGGCAAATGACCCATCTTCCATTGACAGGTCCGTTGACATCATGGGCAGGACCCATGGAACGGCGAAAGAGAGGCAGTATCCCACCGTGAAGTCCTGAGCGGCATCCGCGACCTCGTCCCGAGCTCGCTCCACGACATCCGTCCCGGCAAAGGAGACATAGCCGTCGACGATGCTGACCTCCACCCGGTCTGGATCTGATGGCACCGGGAATATCCAAGCCGTCTTCGAGGAGTCCTGCCAGGAAAAGCTCACAGAGATGAACAGGCTCTGGATACCGTCCGCATAGTCGATCACTCCGAACTGGGAGTCTTCCTCTATGTAGATGTAGTCCTCGTGCTCGACGAAGATGCCCCCGTCGGCGGCCGCAAATCCAGCGAATGGGAACAACAAGAAGACGGACGCTACGTAGAACAAGAGGATTCTTCCCGCTACTCGGCCCGTTTGCCTCATGCTTGCCCCCTCAACAGTACAGCCATGCCACTCTGAACCTTAAAGCGTTTGTGGTTCACTCCGTTGTAGGAGGGTTCTGGAAGAAGTCGACCGTCAGGACTTCGGCTGCTCCGACTCCCTTACTGGCACCCACACATCGAGCTCAGACTCCTCGAGGTTCTCCATCCCCTTGCTCTTCATCGTAGTGCTCGAAGACGAGCTTGCACGCCTCCTCGAATCGCGAGCCGGGGAGCCCCTCCTTGGCAACGAGAAGCAAGGGTTTGGCAAGGTTTCAGCAAGGATCCTGCAAGGAAGGAGCAAGGAAGGAGCAAGGATCAAGCAAGGATTCGGCAAGGATGTAGCAAGTATGTCCCTAGTAAGTCCCTAGGATGTTGCAAGGAACCTGCAGAGGACCTGCAAGGAACCTGCAAGACCGAAGCGAAAGAGCGAGAGGATAATCGAGAACGCGAATATGTTCGACTTCGAAATGCCAGAAGAGGATATGTGTGCTTTGGATGCGCTCAACTCGGACCTCCACACGAGCTGGGGTCCGATAGACGCACCTTGAAAAAAGGGAGAACAGGAGGTTGTCTAGGGGTGGCTGATGGAGCCAAAACCTCCTGCCTTGATCCGCAGTCTATTCGGCGAGCCAGTCTTCGAAGGCCTCGTCCTCGCCCCGGAGCCACCGCCTGAGCGCGTCCATCTGGTACTCCTCGTGCGTCTTGCGGGCCCTGATTAGCAGGCGCCCGTCCAGCATGGACTGGTGCTTCGTCCCCCCGATCTGCATGTCGAGCTGGGGGAGCAACCCCATTCTCCGGATTCCGAGGACGCCGTTGCCGCCTTCTCTCCTTCCTATCATCTTACACCTCCGCTTTCTGAACCTATCATTGTCAGAGGAATCAGATAAGGGAAGTGTAGGAGTTCCATAGGAGTCCTTTTAGGATATCCGACCAAACGTATTTATGACGATGAAATATACATAGAATCGAGGACATGAGCGACAGGTCCACAGGCATCAGTCTCACCATTAGAGAGAAGATTCAACTCCATCTTCTTGAGTACGCCAAGTTCTCCGAGGAGTACTCGGTCCCGCCCGAGATCACCCAATCGGGAATCTCCGAAACGGTGGGAATCCACCTGAAGCATCTCTCCCAGTACCTGAAACCGCTGCTTGAAGGCGGCCAGGTCGAGGAGCGCACCGCCCACGTGACCGGAAGGAAGCAGAGACTGAAGGTATACCACCTGACGAGCGTGGGCTGGGTGGACGCGTCAAAGGTCAGGGACCTCGCGCTGGGCTCCCACGTGAATTACATGACCGCTAGCGGGAAACTTCGAGAGGGTGTGGTGACTGAAGTCATGGAGAGGTACACCAAGGGGCGCAGGATAA
>JAGLRN010000040.1 GCA_023136265.1 Thermoplasmata archaeon | reverse complement strand
CGCCAGCCTATCCTTGGACGGCGAGGCCCCAGGTTCAAAAGCTCTCCTCCATTTCTCATCGAGCGTCGTCAGCGTGAATCCCACTTCGATCTCCTCGAACTCGCAGATCAGATCCGCGTCCCTCATGATCAGTGACGACTTCGTCTGTATGCTCACTGGGAACCCATGACGCAGCAGCTGCTCTAGGCACATCCTCGTGATCTCGAACCTCTCCTCCAGCGGCTGATACGCATCCGTCACAGTCCCGATCCCGACGATGCCCTTCTCCTTGGTCCTGAGCTCCTTCGCGAGCATCGTCGGAGCATTCCTCTTGACGTCGACGAACTCGCCCCAGGGGCGCGTCTCCCGCAGAACCGCGCTCGCATAGCAGTACTTGCACCCGTGAGAGCAGCCCCTGTACGGGTTCAGCGCGTATTTCAATCCCGGAAGACGTGAATGTGACAGGGCGGACCTGCACCTGACCTCGCTAATCTTCATGTTCGACCCCGCTCAGCTCGCTCTCGACCTTTCGGAGCATCCTTAGTGTGCCTTTCGTGATGTCGAAATCCCCGAGCTCCACGAAGCGGATCCATCTGGTGTCGGTCACGTCGGAGGAAGGTCTCGCCTTACCGCCAACGTGCCTGCACAGCCAGTACACGATGACATAGTGGAACCTAATCCCATCGTCGGAATCCCTCCCCACATAGTCATAGTAGTCAACAAGTCTCTGGGGCTCCACGTCCAACCCGGACTCCTCGAAGGTCTCCCGCACAACTGCGCTCTGCACAGTCTCTCCCAACTCGACCGCTCCACCTGGCACGCTCCACTTGCCCTTCCCGGGTTCCACTCCCCGCTTGACGATGAGGACCTCGCCGTCCCGAACCACGATGGCTCCCACGGAGAGGATGGGGCGGGGCGGGTACTCCCTCGAGCTAGCCTGCGGCAAAATCCTCCAGCCTCCTTTGGTAGAGCCTGTCCTTCAGAAGATGACTGTTCCTTATCCACCTCTTGACCGGGATGGCCATCCGCTTAGAGATGTAGAACAGGGCGCTCCTGAGGCTGTCAAAGCTCTCATATGTCTGTCGCAAGGCGTTCCTCACGTTCTCCCTCACGTTCCACACGCCCACCGGTAGGATGTAGCCGGGATGGGCTTCCCTCAGAATGACGGTGCTCGCCTGTCTCCTCTCCGCGACAAGGGATTCGCAGACCGCCAGTCTTGCAGCATAGTAGCACCCGCCGATGTCCGCGTATGTCGTCCGACCCTCATATCCCTCCCAGTCGTTGATAAGCAATATGCGGCTGTTCTTGGCAGGGTTCCAAACGGTCTCGGGATACCAGGCCTCTATGAGCTCATATCTCCAGTTCGTGGGCATCATGAGGACGGCCCATCTGTTGTCGAGCCTGGATGACCAATAGATGCGGTAGTCGTCTATAGTCCCGAACGTCTTCACGACCTCTCTCAGCTCTTTGCCGGTGATATCGTCCACGGCCGTGATGCTCCATCTCGTCGGGACCATCTTTCTCCTTTTCCTCACACCGAAGGCGCCAACGCTGAAGGCTCTCTGTATCTTTGTCACCGGGATCCCCTGCTGATGCAGCTCTATAACGGCATCCTTGGCCAGCAGGTCGTGGTCGCTGTACGCCCGGTCGATCCTTCTGTCGATTTTCAGGTTGTCGACGTCGAATCCCTTGAGCGGTGCCGAGGGGCCCATGGGCTGACTGGAGTCATCGAGCACAAGCCTCCCCGAGGGCTTCTTGGTGAACTCGGCCTCCACATCCGCGGAATACGTGGCCATGGCGAGTTCCCTCGTGAGGTCCACGATCCTGCCCGGGTTCTCGAGCTCGTGAACGGATGTTCTATGCATCCCCCTGACGAGCTGAAACCTGTAGTTGATGATGTCGTCTATGCTCTTGTTCAACCATTTCTCCGGAAGGTCGAGGATCTCCGTGTTTCCGTGAATCGGAGGGACCATAGGTCCGACGTACACCTTCGGATAACCCAGTCGGCCCACGAAGACGCTGGGAGGGGACGACCCGTCCAGGTTGAACCTGTCGAGCAAGGGCATGACTTTCGATCGGTGGTAGTACTTCACCAGAAGGGGGCATCTGCTCTTCCCGCACAGTTTTCTGGAACCCTTGCACAGTATGCAAAGTGAGCTCTTCCTGACGCTCTTCGAATCCTGGAAAACAAGGTCTGAGTCAGGGAGCATCTCCGACTTCCATATCCTCCGCGGTCTCATAAACATTGGTGGAGGGGGTGTGTGAAACTGCGCTCCCAAGTCACTGCGGGCGGTCCGCCAAGGGCCGGGACTGCTTCTTCTCCACTTCGGTCAAGCAGTTGGGGCACCTCTCCGTGTAGTACGTCACCTTGGTCCTGCAGTGACTGCATCTCCACATCTCGTCCTGCTCCTCGAGCCACGCGCTTATGCCAACCTCGACCATCCTCTCTAGGTTCTCGACGCACAGCGAGTGGTGGGGAGCCTGGTCTTCGAACTCGATCATAGCCACACAGGGGAAGTCCTCACACTCGAAGCAGAAGGACAGGCTCTTCTCCTCATTGCATCGCCTGACCTCGCATTCAGAGCACCAGAACATCGTGAAGTCGCTTCTGCAGCCCTCGCACTTGACCCTGTCGATAGGACTGTTCATCTCCTTCGCGTATCCCGCCAAGGCCTCGAAATCGTCGTCCCGGAAGGCCCTGTAAATCTCGCAATTGCCGCAGTAGAGACCGCATGGGCCGGCGAGCTCGAATCCCGTTTCCTTCTTGAACACCGCCGAGTCTTATTTCGCGACGAATAGATGATACTTTTGTTCCGGGTCGGACAGTTCCTGCTCAATCCGCTTGACTATCAGCTTCTCGGGACTGTGGATGTTGGCAACTCTTTCGGCGACCTCGTCGAAGGTCTTGAAGAGCCCCTTCCTCCTCTCCTCGATGACAGCCCACATCGTCTTCTTCCCGAGTCCCGGGAGCAGCTCGAGCATGTGGAATCTCGTGGTTATCGCCTGAGCGTGATTGTAGAACTGGATGAACTTCTCCTCCTTCATCTTGACCACAATCTCGATGACGAAAGGCAGCTCGCTCTGCGCGGCGTTCGTAAGCTCATCGTAGCTGACCCTCCTCTTCACGTGGAGTATCTGGTCCCTCTTGTCGATATCCTTCCCGATATAGACCCTGTCGCCAACGGTGAGCGGTGCGTTCTCCTTGGGGATTAGCTCGAAGAGCTTGAACTCGTCCTCGCCAAGGGCATACGAGACGGGCTCCCTCCTGTACCGTGAGCCCTCGTGCCGTCCGTGAGGAAGGTAATCTAGTATGTGTGCGTGGTCCTCCAAGTCCCTCCCCCTAAAGGTAGTTCTCCACGACCTTGATTACCATCTCGATCTCTTCCTTGCCGAGTGTGAACCGCTCCTTCGCGAACACGGCCCTGACATCATCAGGATGAGTGGGAAGCAGATCCGCTATCTTGTAAGCGTGGAACTCGTTCACATGCTCCATCTTCGTCAGCTCCTTCACGAGCTTCTTCACCTTTGCGGAACCCAGCCTGGCGAAGGCCTCGGAGTGCTGAAGAGCCAGCAACTGCTCCGGTGCGAGCTCCCTCACTTTGGCTTCCTTTTCGAGTAGTTTCTTCACTTCCCCAAGGGACAAGAGTTTATCGTCCATGTTCAACCGCCCCTATTTGGTCTTGCGTAAGTGCTCAGGACGTACGATGACCTGCTTGAACTTGTTCCCAGTTTTCACTCTCACCAGATACGCCCTTCCCCTTCTGGACAAAATCCTTCCAGTGAGTCCATGGAATCGCGGATGAGGCTGGCCCCTCTGGACGCTCGGGTCTATCACGATGTTCGCCAGATCCCCCTCTTCGTACTCCACGAAGCGTCTCGTTATGGGAGAGAGTCCTCTGTCCCTGGCTCGCTTCTGGAGCTTCTTCCTCGTCCTTCTTCTTGGGCCTTTCGAGGTTCTTCCCATTTCACTCACTTTCATGTATTTGTATCACGTCGAGCTCATCCACCACGGCGGGCACTCCGAGCAGTCCGCCGAGACTCGGTGTCGTGCGACCCTCGTCCCCGCTTACGAGCTCCTTCACATAGGTTCCCGCCTCGGCGGTCAGAACGATCTCCGCGGTCTTCGGACCGAGCGGTGTCACGTCCATTTCCAGGATCTTCCTCCGCCTGAGGAGGTCTGTCCTTCTGTGAAGCACTCTGGTGGGTGTTCTCTGAGCGACTTCCGTCCCCTTGAATGACCTAACTACTTCATTAAGGTTTTCTTTCTCCACGGGCTCCTGGAACGTTACCCTCAGGCTGTAGGTCTTGGTGGGCCTAGCTTCCTTCATCTGCACCATCTCCCTTCGGTCGGAGGGTCTGAGCCCGTCCACGCTGACCAGCCCTGACGCGTTGACCTCTTCCTCGATCGCCCTGAAATCGACCGACCTGCGCCTCGGTTCCTTCACCTCCAGGACGAACGGGCGCCCGTTTCCAAGCATCAGCGCGTCCACGTCCTCTCGGCCCATTCCGTGAAAGGAGACATCCCTTCCCCCCGTCTGCTCGATGAAGGGGCCCGCCACGATCTCCTCCACGCTCGTCTCGTACATCTTGCCCGTGTTGTTGCACCTCTCGCAACCCTTTCCGAGGCACTCCCTGCACGGCCATCTCGTCTGAGGGATGCCCCTCTTCAGCTTTTTGTATCTTCCGTGCGTGAACAGAGGATTCACCTGGAGCTGGACGAAATCGAACCTCGTGTCCAGGATGGCCATGATGTTGGGTCTCTCGAAGTCCACGTCCTTTCCCGTCGAGGCCTCCACGATCTTACCAGTCTCCCTGTTGATCTCTGCCTTGATCGGCTCTGCGCGCTCGAGCCGGAAGTCCGACCACAGGGTCTCCTCCTTCTCGACTATGTCCTGGTCTGTGCGCGAGCCGATGAGGAACGTTTCGAATTCGAATTCCGAGAGCGCGCTCTCCACGAGCCTAGCGAACTTGGGAATCTCATCCATGAGACCGCTGCATAACGAGCAGGGACCTTCACGCTGCACGTCGAAACTTTCGCGGATGATTTTTCCCCGCTCAGCATTCGTGAAACCCGTCCCGACACGCCCGAACAGTCTCCCCAGGCAGGAATCGCACAGGGCCTCTTCCTTCGGGTAGGAGCGGAAGTCAGACGAGTTCGTCGCCGTGATGAGTTCCTTCGCAATATCGTCCATTGACAAGCCTCTCGAACTGACGGGTTCGATATAAGTATGTTTCCGACCTCAGCTGGGCCGCTCGAGAGAGAAGCCTAAGCAGCGTGCTGGATACTTGCTCCCTCCCCACGGAGACAGTCGGGATTTTCAGTGCTACTTGCTCATGAATATCTCGATGCTGGAAACGTTGGAGGTCCGACCTTCGTCGCCGGTCAGCTGTTCAGTGGAGATCTGGATGTCCTTTATCTTCGCTTCTTGAACGAACTTGTTCCTGACGATTTCGGCAACGTCTACTGCTGTGCTGATGCTCCTTCCGCGGGCCTTGATGATGACGTCGTCAGACCCCGAGTTGAACTGCATCACCACTGCAAGGACGTAGTTCATGGTCGGTTTTCGTCCAATGTACACTATGTTTTCATCTGCCATGTCTTGCCTCCCCTAGAAGATGGGTGTTGATTGCCCTCTTGCGTATTTATAGTTTGCCCATTTTACGCTTTGCCAGTCAGCCAGCCAGCGATTCGTGATATTCACCCCGGGCGACATCCAGTTCTGCGTGAAACACGTTGGAAATCTATTTATATTTCGAGGTAAATGATACCCATGGATGCCAAAGCAGAAGAAGGGCGAGGGATTCCATTCGGCGGCCGGGCTCATCAGGTATTTTGACCAAGAGGATGAGAAGGCTCTGAAGATTCCTCCATGGTTCGTCATTGGCTTGGCGATCGGCACGGCCGTCGTCGTCGAGATTGCTAGGTACTTCTACTAGCCCCTCGATTTCATGCCGTCGCTTCGCTGGATTCTCTCCGTTCGAACATAATCGTCGTTATCCGTCGCGATAATCGTCACGGAAACGTTAATAACAGTGCGATTGTCGGAGGGCTAGGTGAAACAAATGAGCGGATACGTAACATACGTGGAAGTGCGCCTGAGTCCCAATAGCGATCAGCCCGAGCAGATAACATCCGACCTCAAGGACTACGGCTGGAAGCCCGTGTGGGGCAGGTACGACTATGCCTACTATTGGGATGAGACCTGGAACTGGCAGAATGAGGAAGACTACTGGAAGAAGATCCACGAGCTCCATGACGTTCTGCGCAGGTACAACGTGCACTATTCGTTGAGAACCTACGAGAGAGGAAAAGAGGACTTCACGGTCGGCGGGTATCCATAGGATACGCCCTTTTCCTCCCCCTTTCATATTTCCCGCTCTCGAGTCGAGGGCGAACGATATTTCTTAGATTGAGCAGGGGCGCACTCTTTCGCATCTTCAGTGACCACACTTTCTGGACGCCCTCAACTTCGCGAGCCATTCCCCAGGTTCTATAACAAGCATTCGGCGGGATTGAGGCTTGCGGGCAACCTCTATATCCTAACCTTGCCTTTGACCTGTCCTGAGGGGACGGAAATGCCCAAGCTTGTAGGCGATTTGATAGTCGAGCAATTGGTCGAGTGGGGAGTCAAGAATGTCTTCGGAATCCCTGGACATACCTGCCTGGGGCTGATAGAGGCCATCAGAAAGAACCCCAACATCGACCTCATCCTCGTCAGGCACGAGCAGACCGCTTCTGTAATGGCATCGGGATACGCCAAGCTCACTGGAGACGTGGGAGTGTGCATCACGATTGCAGGCCCGGGGGCAACGAATCTCATGACTGGGCTGTACGACGCCAAGATGGATCGGGCTCCCGTATTGGCCATCACAGGACAAGTGGGCCTCCAGTACATCGGACCCGGTAGTTTCCAGGAGATTGACCAGGATGCTCTGTTTGAACCAGTGTCCCTGTTCAACAAGACGATAAACTCGGGGGAGCAGGCCGTGGAGCTGGTCACGCTCGCGCTCAAGCACGCGATAACGAGAAGGGGAGTGGCTCATCTGACGGTTCCAAACGATGTGCAGGTTCAGGAGGTCGAGGGGGAACCGACGCCCATGGAGGGCATGATCGCTCCGAAGGAGGTGAGGCCCCCTCAAGCACGAATCGAGCGGGCCGCCAAGCTCATCGGCGAGGCGGAAAGACCAGTGATAATCGCTGGATGGGGATCCGTGGGAGAGTCGGAGAACCTGCTCAGGTTCGGGCAGAAGATCGGGGCGCCCATCGCCACGACATTCAGAGGCAAGGGCGTCATACCCGAGGACCACGAGTACTGCCTCGGCATCCTCGGGATGGTGGGGACTCCAATGGCGAGGAGATTCGTGTCGGACGCCGATCTCCTCATCGTCCTCGGTTCGTCGTTCTCCGATCTGACGGACATCCCCGAGAAGCCAACGGTCCAGGTTGACTTCGATTCTATGATGCTGGCAAAGAGGTCACCGGTCAGGCTCGGACTGCTCGGGAGCATGTCCGCGACACTGCCGGCGCTGACGGAGGCCTGTGCCGTGAAGGATTCCAACTACTTCTCGTCAGAGCTGTCCGCGGATAGGCAGAAGTGGTTCGCGCGCCTCGAGCGGGAAGCCGACCCAAGCGCCGTGCCCATCAGGCCACCGTACATAATCCGGATGATGAACGAGCTGGTCGACGATGACGCGGTGATTACGGTCGACTCCGGGGACAACACATTCTGGTTCGGCAGAAGCTTCATAACGAAGAGGCAGCGAGTCCTTCTCTCAGGATATCTAGGCACAATGGCATTCGGCTTTCCCGCAGCAATGGGAGCGAAGCTCGCCTCCCCTGACAGGCAGGTCGTCTGCGTGACGGGTGACGGCGGCTTCAGTATGGCGATGGGCGATTTCTCCACAGCCGTCAAGTTCAATATCCCCGCCAAAGTCATAGTGTTCAACAATAGCGAGCTCGCGATGATAAGCGTCGAGCAGAGGTCCGCAGGATACGCGAAGTACTCCACGGAGCTTCTGAATCCGAACTTCGCCGAGTTCGCGACGTCCTTCGGTGGGCTGGGCGTGAGGACGGAGGACCCTTCACAGCTGAAGTCGGACCTCAGGCAGGTGTTGGAGCACGATGGACCTGCCTTGCTCGATGTCGTCACGGATCCAAAGAGGTTCTGAGACCGTCCTCGGGAACTTCTCCTGCGACTGGTCGGACTGAATGCGAGCTCACATGCGGGGAAGCGCTTTCAAGTACGTGGCCATGTAGAACTCTTCGCCGGTGTCCTCGCTGATCGTCTTCTTGACCTTCTCCACGTGGAATCCCATCTTCTCGTGGAATGCCCTTGTCCTCTCGTAGGGCTCGTATTCCGTGAGTTCCGAGACCGTCTCCACGCGAATCTCTCTGACCCCGGCTCTTCTCAACTCATCCTCCACGACCGCGTACAGCTCCGAGCCTATTCCCTTCCTCTGGGACCCGGGCTCCACCCCGATCCATTTGATGTCCGCCTTGTCGTCCGCTGTTGTGTGCATGACGAAGCCCACGATCCTTCCGCCCTCTCTTGCCACGTGAGTTCTCTGGATTCTCAGATCACGAGGAATGGATGTACCAATGGCGATGTTGTCGAACCAACGCGGACTGAGGCTCTTGGCAACACGCATCGCTTCCTGCCGGTCGTCTTCGGTCGCCTCGCGGATGTTCACGTTCCCGGGAAGAATCCGATTGGACTTCAAGGTTTCTACAGCACTTCTGCAACGTCCTTGGCTTTGGGCGGCTCCGCTATGATACTGCGCTGCCATGTTCCCCGCGAAACCCAGATGACCGCCAGAATGGCACTCACCAGATTGCTTAGCGCCATTCCTATCCAGATTCCGCTAGCGCCGTAGCCCAGCGTGAAAGCCAACACAAACGAAAACGGTATCCTCAACATCCACAGTCTCACAATGCCAAGGATCATCGTGGGAACGGTGTGGCCCGACGCCATGAACGCAGACTGGACAGTCGCAAAGATGCCGAAGAACGCGATCGAGAGCCCGAACAGAGCGAAGAACCTGGCCCCTTCTTCAATCACTATCGCGTCATCGATGAAGACTCCGATGATTTCCGCTCTGAAGACGTAGAAGATGGCCGAACATGTGAACAGAAAGAGCGCTGTCAAGGCCATGGTTCTGTACAGGATCTTGCTGGCCCGTTCCTTCTTTTGCGCCCCCAGACATTGTCCCATCATCGTGACCGCGGCACCCGTCAGACCTCCTGTGATGATGAAGACGATACCGATCACCCTGTCCCCTATGCCGTACGCTGCAAGCACCTCCGTGCTTATGCCCGCGGTGAAGGCGACCATTATCACGAACCCGAGCGCGACCATGGAGTGGCCTACTGAAGCAGGGATCCCTATCTTGAAGATCTGCTTGACCCTGTCCTTCTCCATCTTGAGGTCAGACACCGATATGGTCAGAGTTCTCTTCCCTCTGAAAAGGAGGTGAAGAGCGACGAACCCGCCAATGCTCCGCGATATCAGCGTCGCTATCCCAGCTCCCAGGATGCCATACGCAGGAACGAGCCCGTCGACGCCCAGGATTAGGATAGGATCCAGGACCATGTTCAGACCAACGCTGAACGCGATGATGTACATCGGCGTCCGGGTGTCCCCCCAGCCCCGGAGTATGAACGAGTAGACCATGACGATGAACATGAAGGGCATGCCCGCGAAGATCACCTTGATGTATGGCGATGCCTGCGCGACGACATCAGGTGCGGCGCCCATGAAGTGGAGGATGAAATCGGTTCCCAGTACGCCGAGGACGGACATCACGATCGACAGGATCGTGAGCAGCGACATCACCTGGCCCGCGGACTTTCTCGCCTCGACCTCATTCCCCGCGCCGGCATGTTGGGAGACGAGCGCAACGCCCGCTACGCCCAGGCCCGCAGCGACGGAGACAAACAAGAAGACCAGAGGCCATGCGAGGTTGGCCGCGGCAACCGCCTCGACGCTGACCTTGCCCAGCCAGTACGTGTCGACCAGGTTGTACAGCATCTGGAACACGTTCGTCAGCATTATGGGCCAGCCGAGAATCAGCAATGTCCTGACTATGGGTCCGTGCAGGATCGATTCCCGCATGCGCTCTGGCACTGCACTCTGTGTTCTCGCCATTCTTCCGCACCAATGTCGTCTATGCTCGTCGATGCTCACCGAGGCTATCCGCTTGGAATTCCAGAATCGCGTTCATCTGAGCGTATAGTCAGTGTGACTACTCGCTCTCAGCGGGAGGTTCCAGAGGCTGTGGCTCCACCGGTTGCGGCTCTACCGGAGGCGGCTGTTCAGGTGGCATCTCGGGCTGAGGCTGGGGCTGCTGCGGTGGCTGACCCGGATAGCCCTCCGGAGGTTGCTCCGCTGGTGGAACCTCCTCGGGCTTCTTCCTCCTCTTCATCAGCAGTATGAGCAGCACAGCGATGATGATTATGATGACTATCAGCAGTATCCAGATGAGCATCCAGTCGAACTCCTCAGCGACCTTCTCCGTCAGCCTTATCGGCAGGTCCTCTGTCCGATCCCCGGACGAAATCGTGACGTCCTCTTCGAGGTGCTCGTTGTAGCCCGACTTGGTCACCCTCACCGAGTACGTTCCGAAGTCCGCGTCGGTGAAAGCAAACTCGCCATCCGAGTTCGTGGAGTCAGTGTCGACCACGTCATCATTCGAATCGAGCAGCTCGACTATGGCTCCGAGAATGGGATCGTCTGTGGCGTCGTCCACGACCGTCCCTGTGATGGAGCCCGTGTCGGGCAGGGTCGTGAACTCGAACACCGCGCTGTCCGCACCGAACTCGTACCCGTCGTAGGCCTCGACCTTCCAGTAGTAGGTGGTGTCGGGCTGAACTGTGGTCGAATCCGTCGTGCTTCCCGTGTCTCCGCTGTCCTCCAGAGGTGTGAAGTCCGACTGTTCGCTCAGGTACCAGTAGTATGTGATGCTGTCCCCTTCTGCGTCGGTGACGGGGCTCCAGTCCAAATCGATCGAGCCGGAGATGATGTCAGTCGCCTGGTCAGTCGGCAAGTCAAGCGTCGGTGCTGGAGGCGGTGTATTCATGTGGAACATAACCTCGGCCCACGCTCCCCACTTCCCGCCGTCGTTGACCCGAACCGCAAAGTAATAGTCCGTGCCATTGACAAGCTGTGCTCCTGCGTAGACCACAGATTGATCAGGTTGTGCGACAGCTCCAGGGGACCACATGTCATCGAAGCCTGTCTGAGTCCCCACCTTAACCTCGTACTCCGCCTGGGGCGAACCTTCGGTGTCGTTGTACGTCCAATTGAGTGTTGGCGTGTCGGAGACTATGTGCAGTATCCCGCCCGTGCCGTCCAGGAAGCCGCCCACACCTGGGAAACGGGCCTCGGGCGCGTTGTCCACCACGGCAGTCGTGCCGAAAGTCCAGTAGGCGGGCGGATCGTTTCCGTAGGCGGACCATCCATATCCGTCGGTCGCGTTCACACGCCAGAAGTACGTCGTCGTTGGGACTGTATCGAATCCATCCGAAGATGTTTGTGCTGTGGACCCTGAGGCGATAATCGCGGTGAATCCCATGTCCGTGGCGACTTGCCAGTCATATGTCACGATGTCTCCTTCAAGGTCAGCGCCACCTGGCGTCCAGCTGACAGTCATCCCAGTTCCAGCATCCACCAGACTTGCGTCCAAGGGGTCCACAGGCGTTGTCGGGGCGGGTGGCACAGCGTTCATGTGGAACAGCGTCTCGTTCCACGGTGACCACTGAGCATCATCCATCACACGCACTCCGAGGTAGTAGTCCATCCCGGGCACCAGGGGACCGCCACCATACACTTCGGTCAGACCAGCCACTCCAGCTGGTCCGGGGGACCAGAGGTCATTGAGCCCAGGGGCTGATCCGACCCTCAGTTCGTAGTCCGTCTGTACCTGCGACTCAGGATCGGAGTACGACCAGACGAACGTCGGGAACGCTTCCGTGATGTGCAAGATTCCCACGGATCCAGGCAAGTAGCCGTCCACGGTCAGGTCCGCCGCTTCTGGCGGGTCGTTCCCAACGGGGGTAACCACGGGTCCGAGCAGCGTTATGGTCAGGTTGAACCGACCCACAGCGTCTTCTGCGTAGAAGTAGTACGAATAGTCAGCGCCGACCGGGAGCGTTGTGCTGTATGTGTATATCGCTCCCGCGGTGTAGTCATCCACCGCGCCCACCCAGGAATCGAAGCTCATCGTGAAGGGTGAACCGAGGATGTCAAAGCCTCCGTCCAAGACGTGAACGACAGGATCTCCTGCGCCGGGTGCGTCATTGTCCACATCGCTGTACTGAACGCGGTACTCGAAGGTCACCGTCGTGTCACCCATCTCGGGATCAAGACCGTCGGAGACGAAGTTCGCCTCTCCAGTCCAATCCAGCACAGGAGCATCTCCTGGAACCGTGACCAGCGGTCCTGACAGTGTGGCAGTCTGGTTAGTCAGTGCGCCGCCGTCCTCGGCATAGAAGTAGTAGGAGTAGTCGGAGCCCACAGGCAGAGTTGTGCTGTAGGTGTATGTCCTTCCCGCAACGTAGTCTCCACCAGCGCCCACCCACGAGAGGGGGTTTATGGTGAAGGGCGAGCCAGCGATATCGACACCCAGCTCAAGAATGTGCACCTCAGGATACCCCGCCGCCGGTGCGTCGTTGTTCCCGTCCCTGTACTGTATGCGGTACTCGAAGTTCGTAGTCGTGTCTCCCACCTGCGGGTCAACGCCGTCGGATACGAAGTTCGGTTCTCCGGTCCAATCGAGTTCAGGTCCGCAGGCGACGATCGGGGCGAACAGCTCCAACGTCGGTGCTGCGTCCAGGCCCTTCTCGTCCATTCCAGTGAAATAGTACGACAAGCTCACTCCGCAGCCGATCAGGACATCGAGCGTGTACCTCTTGCCGTCCGTCGTGTTGCCGTCGCCCTCGTACACCCAGACATCATCGAC
>JAGLRN010000004.1 GCA_023136265.1 Thermoplasmata archaeon | reverse complement strand
GCGAGCGACGACAAGCCTTGGCCGAACGGCGACAATGTCGTGAACCTCAGCTACGGGCCGACTCCCGCAGGCGGCACGACGATAGCCCAGTATGAAGCTGAAGACAGCAGCTTCAATTGGGACACATCCGCTGTCGCCCCGGGAACCTACTACGTGGAAATCAATGTCTTCGACTCCATCGGCCAGATCTCCACTGCGAGCAGTGCCAACAGCTTTGACATTGTCGCCTCGGACTCCCCGCCGACCGTGAGTGTTTGGGAGCCAGGCGGGACCTCGGGACAGTCCTATGTCGTGGGCACGCCCGTGCAGGTCGAGTGGACGGCCACGGATGACAACGCCATGCCCGCTGACAACATCAACATCACTTACGGCAGCGCAATGACGTGGAACGATATCGTGCGGGATACCGCGAACGACGGCGTCCACATCTGGGACACAACGGGCGTCCCGCCGGGGAACTACTACGTCAATGTCTCGGCCTACGATTCCATAGGGCAGGCGTCGTGGGACGTGAGCAACTTCACGTTCGAGATCGCTCTAATACCCAATCTCCCACCGTCTGTCAGCGTCCTCCAGCCTTCAGGAGGGGAGAGCTGGTCGGGAGGTGCGAACACAGACATCGTCTGGGACATGACAGATGACCTGACACCTGAAACCAACCTCGTCATCTACCTCAACTACTCGTACTCAAGTGGAGGAGGCCCCATTGCGGGACCTCTCTCGGGTTACACCTCCCCCGGCACGTACCCGTGGACTCTCCCACTCATTGATGCAATGGATGTCGTTGTGGAAATCGACATCATCGACGAAGGCGGTGCGGTCGGGTCCGACACGAGCGCTCAGTTCGAGGTGGACTCTACGGCGCCCACGATAGCGTGGACGAATCCACAGAACGGAGAGAGCGGCGTTCCCAGGAGCACCAATGCCGAGGCCCAATGGAGCGAGGGTATGAACCAAAGCGCGACAGAATCCTCCTTCCAGCTCCTTGACAACTCCACCTGGCTGCCCGTTTCGGGAACGTCCATGTGGATAGGGGACTCGCTGATCTTCGATCCGGACTCCGACCTTGCGGGGGACAGCTGGTATACCGCCAACTTCACGACCCAGGCGAGGGACGACTCCGAGCCCGGCAACGCATTGACGTCCAATTACTCGTGGAGCTTCCGAACCGCTCCGGTACCGGACCTGCTACGGCCAGAGATAGCCGACGTGCAGGCAACGCCATCTCCGCAGGAAGTATACTTCAGCGTGAACGTCTCGGCGATCGTAACAGATGACTTCTCCGTCGGAATCGTGAGCCTCAACGTCTCTGGACCCTCAGGCGTGTCGAATGACTCGATGCTCTTCGATAGTGGGTCAGGGAGGTTCTACCTAGAGAGGCCATATGACGAGATCGGGATCCATGCGTTCACGATTTGGGCCGCGGACTCGAGCGGGAATGCGAATTCCTCCTCCGGGCAGTTCGAGATCGAGGACACAACTCTGCCGGAGTTGAGCAACCTGGCAGTGGTCCCCCCAACGCCGGAGGTCTTCACCAGTGCGAACGTCTCCATCGAGGTGCAGGACAACTACGAGCTGCTGAATGTGTGGATCGACATCACAGGCATCGGCAACTACACGATGAACTACGATTCCTTCAGCGGGAAGTACTACGACACCAGAGCGTATACCTCCCTCGGGACGGTCGATTTCTGGATCTGGGCGAGCGACACCAGCGACAACGGGAACGGGACCTCAGGCAGCCTCACGGTCGAGGACAGGGCCACCCCGCTCATATCTCATACTCCAATCACGACGTGGTCCGCCTTCGCACCTCTCCCAATCCAGGCAACGGTCACTGACGCCTTCCTGGACAATGTCCGCCTCAACTACACGGACGTGAGCTCCACGACGTTCAATGTGACGATGACCCCGCTCGGCGGCGACGACTTCGGATACTCGGTTCCCGCCCAAGGTTCAGCGGGCATTGTTTCGTACTTCATTTGGGCGAATGACACATCCGGCAACGAGGACGCCACGCCGGTTTTCAACGTTAACATGGTGCTTGACGACAACCCGCCGGGGATATCCGACGTGAACGCAGTCCCGAATCCTCAGGAGATCTACGGTTACGTCAACATTTCCGCTAGGGTGGTTGACGACTATGGAGTGCAGTCGGTTTCGGTCGCCATCACTTGGCCAGATTCCTCTTCCACGAATGACAGCATGAGCGCCGCCGCGGGAGATTCCTTCTACTTCAACGGGAGCTACGACCAACTGGGATACTACTCGTTCACAATCTGGGCGAGGGATTCCTCGGATAGGTGGGACTCCTCCGTAGGGTCCTTCGGCATCATCGACTTGACGCCTCCCATCATCTCTCACGTGCCGATCGGGTCCCAGAGGATGGGGGAATCGATCAATCTGACCGTGACCGTGACAGACAACTTCCTCGTGTCCTCTGTGCAAGTGAACTACACCGATACGCTTGGCGTTCCCCACGCCGAAACCATGACCTCGCTCGGCGGGGACCAGTTCTTCCGCATCATAGGTAACCAGTCAGCAGCCGGAAACGTGACATACTCCTTCTGGGCGGAGGACAGCAGCGGCAACCAGGCTCAAAGCCCCGAGTACATACTGGAGATAACGGAAACCAGGCCCCTTCCGCCGGACAACCTCAGGGTGGTGTCAAGCCTCAGGGGCGCGATCCGTCTGGAGTGGGATGCCCCCACAGAGAACGTGGACGGCTCAGCGTTGGAGGACCTGAGGGGATACAATCTCTACAGAAGAACCGACCCCACAGACGCATGGACCAGGGTCAACCTCGAGCTAATCACAGTGACGAGTCACAACGATGAGAATCTTAGAGACGGTGAGACATACTACTATGTCGTCAGGGCCGTGAACTCGCAGGGTCTCACGTCGGCCGACTCAAACGAGGCCTCGGGCACAACGCCGGAGTCATCGGAGGCTGACTACACCTTCATCATCGTTCTCCTCATAATAGTCGTCCTCATCATCGTGCTCCTTTTCATACTGCTCGGGAAGAGGCGCAGGGCAGAAGAAGCCCGCGAAGAACCCTACGAAGAGGCCCCGACCGGCGAGGACGAGACTCAGTCAGAACAGATGTAGTCGATGAACTCGTTCAGCGGGAAGCCGTCCTCCCATTTCATGACGAAGTAATCCTTGGGCGTGACCCTCGCCTTGGGGAGCCTTCTGTACAGCGTCCTCTGCTGGCCCTTGAAGGGTTTTTTCACGGGCAACGTGAAGAGCCGCCAGGCATCCCCGCGCCGCCCCTTGAGCCTGTAGGCGTAGATCGGAACGAGTCCCGCCTTGCCGCATTTCTCTATCATCTCCTCGGCCTGGTTCGTCACCCTCGTGGACTGGCTGAACCTGAGCGTACTGAATTTGGATGACTTCACCTCGATTGGAAATCCTATGTCACCACGCAACGCCATCAGGTCGACTCCGAAGGAACCCGCCGCGCGCATGACGATGAAGGGGCTGTCGTGTATCCTCTTGTAGTTGACCGTTTCCTCTTCGTCACACGACCTCGTGACCTTGTCCAGCATCTCAAGGTCGCCCTGCAAGATGCCCTTGAGTTCCCGCTCGAAAATACCTTTCGCCACTGGAAGGATAATATACATTCACTCTTATAAATGTGACTGGGGATTTGTCAGTAAAGAAACCATTATCCCCCAACGCAGGATGAGGTTCCGT
>JAGLRN010000039.1 GCA_023136265.1 Thermoplasmata archaeon | reverse complement strand
GGAACCACTCCCTCATCGGATCCACACCGCCTTGGAGCTGGATTAGATCGGTCCACACGAGGCCATCAGGGGAGATGCGAATCCACTTCTGATCGTACGTTGCTCCTGCTTCAGTATCAAACCAGGTCCAGAAGGAGAGCGTCGCGGCCGATGCGGTTGTCAGGTCAAAGAAAGGCGACGTTAGGTTGCCGAAATTGAGGGCAGAGTTGCCAAACCCGTCATCCACATCATAAGTGCATTCTCGTCCGGGCAGCACTGGCGGAGCGCTGTCACCATGGTAACCCCAACTGTGCGACCCTTCAATGGAAGGCAATGCGCACGAATCAGTCGAATCATCGACCTCATGCCAGAGTCCAGAGCCGACCCACCCGGGTGAACCGCTCTCGAAGTCCTCCTGCATGTACCAGATGATCGGGTCGTCCTCCATCATCGGGACAGGACTCCCGGGAAGCTCCACGCCGCTGTCCAAAATGTGGACTTCGGGTGTTCCCGCGGATGGCAGGTGCTGGTCGTTGTCGTAGAAGTCGATTCTGTACGTGAATACGGTCGCAGGATCTCCTGTCTCAGGGTCAAGCCCGTCGGCCACGTAGTTCGGCTCGCCCGTCCAATCGAAATACGGTGCATCGTTGCAGAATACCTGGGGTCCACCGGACCAGAGAGACATCGCCATGTTCCCGGCAGTGTCGTTCGCATCGAACTTATAATCGTAGTAGTTCCCGCATGTCAGGGTCTGCGAGTACGTGTACAGCTTCCCGTCCGTGTAGTCGATGTCAAAGGGATTGACCTCGTTCATTGTGAATGGCCCTCCCGGCATTGGCGCGAGGTTCTCGAAGATGGTCAGAATCGGATGACCCGCTTCAGGAGGTTCGTTGTCCAAGTCCGTGTACATGACCCTCCACTCGAAAACTGTTGCCGCATCTCCCCAATCGGGGTTCAGGCCGTCGGCGACGAAGGAAGGCTCTCCTGTCCAAGAGAGCTCAGGGATGTAGCCGCAGATGACAGTAGGACCACCGAATGTGGTGCCAACATACGAGCGCCCCGTGGCGTCATTGGTCTCCATATAGAAACTGTAAAGCTCTGGACACGGCAGCATTGTGTTGAAGTAGTACCCTGCACCCATCACGTAGTTCCCGGGGACTCCGAGCCAATAGTCGAAGTTCATGCTGAACGGTGATCCCGGGATATCCATGGCTAGGCTGTCCAGGATATGGACCAAGGGATGCCCTGCCTCGGGCGGGTCGTTGTTGAAGTCGGAGTAGGAGACGGTGTAGTTGAAGCCGGTGAACTCGTTACCGTTCCAGGGGTTGAGCCCTTCGTTGAACAGGATTGGCAGGATGGGGAACGGCATGTACAGGACCATGTTCTCCAGTATGACGGAGTATCCATTGAAGTATGCCCATTCCGGGATCAGTCCGGTGACGATGTATCCGTTGTAGGGCGCGATGGCAAGTTCCGACAGCAGGGGAACGCCATCATCAAGGATTGTCATGGATCTGCCGGGGGTCGTTGTGAGCGTGCCGTGATAGGAGGATCCCCAACCCTGAAGCTCGGCTAGAGCTATCAGATTCGGATCATTCAGTATCGTGTGGGCCGGCTCTGTCATCAGGACATTGTTTCCGGACACGCTGGAGTATGTGAATCCGCCAGGCAGGATACCCGTAGGCCAATCACCGCTGTTCCACCCCATGCTGCCTGCGTGAATCTCCAACACACCGCCTAATGCCACGTAGGCATCAAACCAAGGGATATTGCCTTCCACAGCGACATAGAAAGGATCGTCCTGATCGCTCGCTATGATGACCTTGTCGTAAGGATCCAGCACCACGGCTCCGATGTCCGCCCCGGAAAGGACCGTGTAGGGTATACCCCAGTAGTTGAGGGCATCCTCGTTCGAGGGGTCGCCCCATGCATCCATGTTCTTGAACAGCGCCACATTCGTCGGCCACGGGGCGATGAGCTCGTCTATGTTGATGTCATCGACGTACCAGCCTGCCATGTTGTTGGCAGCATTGTCAACCGTGTCGAACTGGAATCGTATCCAGATGACGCCTCCAACGTACTGATTGAGGTTGACGGCAACCAGGTTCCAGGTCTGCCAGGGATATTCTGGGTTGTCGACCATGTAGATCGTGTTGAATGTTACGTTGTCGGTGCTTACCTGCACATTCTTATTGTCAAAGAAGCCGCCCTCACTGTCCCACCAGCTCATGAAAGTCAGACGTGCCGTGACAGCCAATGTTAGGTCAATGGGTGGCGATGTCAGATTGCCGATGTTGGCAAGAAGTGGAGTATCATAGTTGCATGTCGCATCGTTGTGATATGCGAACGCGTTCGGCGATGAGAAGGCCGTCGGCGGATGCGTGGGTGGCGGACCGACCACGCCGTAGCACGGATCAATGGAATCGTCAGCCACGTGCCACATGCCGTCAGTTGTCCATCCGGTTCCCGGCGTGTCAACATTGTCGAAGTAGTGGGTCCCCCGCACTGGATGGAACTCCACGGCAACGCCGCCGAAGAGAAGCGGTGAGTTCAGCGAGTACTGGACACCGATAGTCCCGTCCCAGTTCTCGATCCCCGCTGTTGCGCCCATCCCGAAGTCTATCGCGGGATCGCCATAGAACGTCTCGAGGTACTGGAACCGTATGACGTTCGTGGTCTCGTAGAGGATGAGCTCGAAGGTCAGATCATTCATCAGCGGATTCGAGATATGATCGACGCGGTACCACTCGACGATCAGCATTCGATACGGGGCTGTGCCACGCAGTTCGTAGCGAATCTCTCCCTGCTCGAACAGGTCGTCCCAGAATGGTGCGATCAGGTTGTCCGGCTCTCCAGGCATCGGTATCGGATCGTTACCGGCCCAGATGTTCTCGCACGTCGGCTGCGTGTTGAACGTTATCCCGCCGTTGTTGCCGATGCAGAACTCACCGAACACGTTCCCGTAGAACACGAACGGGAAGCCTATCCTGAAGGGTCCGAACTCGTCATCGTCCGCGTGCGGAAAGATTACGGTTCCTCCGGCAGTAGTATCGATCCAGTTGAACTCAATCATCGGGTTGGGGACCTGGTTGTCCACGTAGTAGTACCCCCAGCCGTCGTTTCCTCCAGTGCTCGCTTCCGCATTCTCACCGGTCATCACCATCGCAAGGGCGGAGACCAGCATCACAAAGCTCACAAACAATGCCCACAGCTTGCTATTAGCAGTATTCATCGATTCATCCCATCCTGCCCCAATCTGGGCAGTGGGAAGTGATTACAGATATTTAAACCCAATCTCGGCTCCGTCAGCGGTACTGTGCCATGTTCTCGATGACTGAGGCCCTAGTCTCTCAAGTCATCATCGACATAGTCAGCGAGGACCTCGTACTTTTTCGCCTCGTTCGGCGTCGTTGACAGAATGATGTAGTGCGTCAGCGTGCGGGTCTCTCTCGGCTTGAGCGGCATGCTCGACTCCGAGTGAACGTGCTTCCCATCCTTGGCCATGTCGAACAGCATGACCTTGCATCGTTTCGAGGGGGACACGAAGCAGATGGACTCCCTCTTCCTCGGGCCGGTGATCACTATCGTGCGGTTGTCGCTTATGGAGAAGGAGCTCACCTTCGCCCACTTCCTCTGTCTCCATCCCGACCTGCTGAAATACGCGGATGTCCTCCTGGACGTGCCGACCTGATGGAAGCTCATGCATCCGCCGTCGAAGTACAGGGAGGACTTGCTGGTGTTCTTGAAGTCCTGTCGGACCGCGACGACATTGCTCCCTGGTCTGGTGAGATACTCAGTTGATACGGTCAGCCCTTTGAGCTTCTCGTCCTTCTTGATTCTCGTCTGGACTCTCACGCCCTTCCAGGGTCCCCTCCTGACCTTCTCGTGCTTGAACGATTCCTCGTAGAGCTTGCCGGGGAAGGCATCCTTCCTGGCGACGGGCGTCACGCCTCCGTGCCAAGGACGGAACCACGCCAGCTGACCGGGTTCTGGATAGGCGGATAGCATGTACTCGGTGCCCTCCTTCTTCAGTGATACTAGAGAGCCCGCGAAGCCGGGGACCACGACAAAGGCGAGGTGCCCGTTGTCGACAACGATCCTCCCCTTCCTCTCACGGACCGAGACCTTTCCCGGCTTCCCGATGACCACAACCGGGAGAGCATACACATCGTCGTAGAGGGGAGTCCAAAGGCGGGCCTTCGCGAAGCTGACTCCGAGGCCTGCCTTTCTCGCGTTCAGTCTGACAGTCTCGTCGAAGGGGTTGTCCAGGCACAGCTCCTTCGCCTCGAACCTCGTCTTGTCCGCCCTGAACTGGGCGGGGAAATCCAGGGCTATCCTCGCGTCCGTCTTCTTGTTCCGCAGATTCCTGAGCCTCAGTCCGAACTCGCTTTCGTTCTCCAGCACCAAAGGGCTCGGGTCCGTCGCGACCTGAAACACCCGCACGGGACTCACCTTCTCGTCCGACTCCAGACGCCCTCGCGCAAGTTGGAGCCATGATTTCCTCACAATTCTCCAGTCGGTCGTCGCGGGAATGACGTAGAACGGAGGGAGCTCCTTCCTCTCACCTGGCTTGATTCTTGGGACATCCAGAGTGAAGTTGGGTCCCCATCCGCCGATGTGCGCCTCGATCGCCGATTCCTGGTCCCAGATAAGTCCCAAACCCGTTTCCCCGTCCCGGAAATGGACCCAAGACTCTGTCAGGTATCCCGTCTTGGGAACGTCTTCCATCCAGTCCGGGAAGTCATCCTCGATGGTCTCCTCCTGGAT
>JAGLRN010000038.1 GCA_023136265.1 Thermoplasmata archaeon | reverse complement strand
CTACCGTTGACCTCCCCTTCCTCTGTCTTAGCGACAGCGGTCCCCTTAATGTGCTCCTACTCCGGAGAATAGGGTGGCAATTAAGGATGAGGGTCTCGTTCGTTATCTGACTTGACAGAACGCCTTACGGTACGAACTGACGACGGCCATGCACCACCTCTCGGAAAATCGGGCAAAGTCATCAGCTTGGCCTTCATGTAACCGTCGCCCCCGGTGAGTTTTCCGGCGTTGAATCCAATTGAACCGCACGCTCCTCCCGTTGCGGTGCTCTCCCGCCAATTCCTTTAAGTTTCATCCTTGCGGACGTACTCCCCAAGCGGCAGACTTAACAATTTCTCTCCGGCACCGGACGCCCTCGTAGGACCTCCGACACCAAGTCTGCAGCGTTTACACCCTGGACTACCTGGGTATCTAATCCAGTTCGCGACCCAGGGCTTCGTCCCTGACCGTCGGATCCGTTCCAGTTGGACGCCTTCGCCACTGATGGTCCTCCCAGGATTACGGGATTTTACCCCTACCCCAGGAGTACCTCCAACCTCTCCCGGTCCCAAGTCTGGCAGTCTCCCCGGAATTCGGACAGTTAAGCTGCACGATTTACCCAAGAATTTACCAGACAGGCTACGGACGCTTTAAGCTCAATAATATCGACCACCACTTGGGCTGCGGGTATTACCGCGGCGGCTGGCACCCGTCTTACCCAGCCCTTACTCCCCCTGCTTTTTAGGCAGGAGAACAGCTTACGCAAAACGCAAGCACTTGGAATCCCCTCATCGCGGTTTCCCACATTGTGAAGTTTTCGCGACTGCTGCGCCCCGTAGGGCCTGGACTCGTGTCTCAGAGTCCATCTCCGGGCTACATCTCCCAATGCCCGTACCCGTCGTCGCCTAGTTGGTCATTTACACCAACTACAAGCTGATAGGCCGCAGACTCATCCTTGGGCGCCGGAGCTTTTAGCCTGAGGGCGTTCCAGCATCTCAGGTCTATGGGGTATTATGCTCAGTTTCCCGAGATTATTCCCCACCCAAGGGCAGATTATCCGCGTGTTACTGAGCCGTCTGCCGAGTCCCGAAGACTCTCGACTCACATGTCTTAATCGGATTCCAATAGCGGTGGCCTCCGGCAGGATCAACCGGAGTTGAAGTACATTACACACAATATTGGCGTGGTTGCTAGGTTTCATCTCATCATCGAGTGTCAGAAAGGAGAGTTCCCGACGAACGGTTTTCTCCGATCTCCATGTTGTCGGCAACATTGGAAATGGGTTGATCACTTCTCACAACCCGGCCGGAATGTCGCCAGCTGCCTTTCATCTGTCGGGGACTATATCTACATTTCGTCCCCTGAAAGGCGGTGCAAATACCCTATCCGGTTCCCGCCTATTAATAGTTTCTCATTCCCGCTGGCCCATCTGGTTCTACGGGTTAATTCCCAACCGTGCGAAAAGTGTTAAAGCCAAGAATCCATCTACCATTGTGATCGCCAGGGATGTGATGAGGGGGTACGTTGTTACCGCTGGAGAATCTGAGACCATCGGCGAAGTCGTCACCAAGCTGTCCAAACACCGAATAAGTGGTCTTCCCGTTGTGAACTCCCAGGAGGACCTCGTCGGGGTGATAAGCGAATCCGACATCATCAGGCGTTTCACTTACTTGGTCACAGAATCCACCGGAAGGAAGCTCCTTTCAACTCTTCCCGAATCCCTGGACTTGCTCGGGGTTCTGCGCAAAACGGACCACGAGAAGGGGGAGATGGTCTTCACCAACCTGAGAGAAACCGCAGTGTCCGAGGTCATGACGAGGAGGGTCATCGCAGCCGAACCCGATGACACGATCCAGAGGATCGCAGAGTTGATGACCACGAACAACGTGAACAGAGTCCCCATCGTCGAACACGGCAAGCTCATCGGGATCGTTGGCCGAGCGGACATAGTCAAACGGGTACGGTCCATGGACAGGACGACCGCCCCCAAGGTGTAGTCATGGGCGATGACGCCTTCGGCAAGGCATTCATGGATTTCCATCTGGGCAGTGAGTCGGAACTCGTCTTTGAGAGAGATGATGGCTACATTGGCTCGTCCGACATTCCGGACTACTTCCGCAAACCGGAGGGATTCCCACCGTATGAGAAGGACGCTCTCTCATACACCAGTTCAAAGGTCCTGGATGTCGGATGCGGGGCGGGGAGGCATTCCGTTTGGCTGCAGGAAGAGGGCTTTGACGTGACGAGCATCGATTCCTCTCCTCTCGCCCTTGAGCTGTGTAGGAGAAGGGGCTTGGAAAAGATAGTTCGAGGCGAGGTGCATCGCTTGCCTTTCGGGAAGGGCGTCTTCGACAGCATCGTCTTGCTCGGGAACGGCTTTGGCTTGGCGGGGAGGCTCGAGGATACGATCGACCTCTTGAGAAGGTTGCGCGAGATTACGAAGGATGACGCCGTTGTCATCACCGATTCCAGGAACTATGTTCTGACGAGGGAGAAGGCACATCTCGAGTATCATGAAGCGAACCGTAAGAGGGGAAGACCCGCCGGAGAGGTCAAGATCAGGGCGAAGTGCGGGTCCGAGGTCTCTAACTGGTTCTATCTGTTGATGGTTACCCCGCAGGAGATGGAAGAAGTGTGCGAGAAGGGCGGATGGAGGGTGAAGGAGTTCTTCGAAGGCGTGGACCCCGTCTTCAGTGCCGTTCTAGAGAAGTCTAGGCCCTGAGCTTCTTCACGACCGCTGCCAGCTGGTCTGCGACCATGCGCAGGAACTTGCTGTCCTCCTCTGTGAAGGGGTCGAGGCGGTCACTGTCCACGTCGATCTCCCCGAACACATCATCTATGTACTTGATGGGGACAACGATCTCGGCCTTGGTGCTCGGAAAGCACTCCAGGTATCTCGCATCCTGGGAGACGTCCGGGACGACGACGGTCTCGGCGGTCCGCGCGGCCAGGCCGCAGACGCCCTTCCCTATCGGAATCCTCGTGTGTTCCGTCGTCTTAGGTCCTTTGTAAGCCTGCAGAACGAGGTCGTCGCCCTCTATCGCGTAGATGCCCACCCATGTGTAGTGGTCAAGGCTCGACTGGAGCACGTCGCACACATCCTGGTAGAGCTCCGTGGGCTCGTTCCCGGTCCTCAGGAAGTCGCCAATCTTCACGAGAACCTCGGTGTACGCGCTGCTCATCCTGTCACCAATGCCCATGTCGTCCGAGTCCACCAAGATATCACCTGTTTGAATCCCTGGCAAAACGGAATAGGTATTTAAGGAGTCGCAAAGTTGAAATGCCATCGAGGCTCTGAGAGTAGCGTGAAAAGGCTGCTTCTCCACACGTGCTGCGCTCCTTGCTCCACGTGGTCCATCGAGGCCCTGAGGAACGAGTACGACATCACCTGCTTCTTCTACAACCCCAACATCCAGCCCAGGGAGGAGTACGATATGCGTCTCTCCGATGAGAGGAGGTACTGCTCACGCGTCGGTGTCGATCTGGTGGAAGGGGAATACGAGATTGAGGAATGGGAGTCGGAAATCAGGGGCCATGAGAACGATCCCGAGGGCGGTGAGCGGTGCAGGATCTGCTATGGGATGCGCCTGCTGGAGACGGGAGGACGGGCCGCCAAGGGCGGGTTTGACGCATTTACTACGACGCTCACGATAAGTCCTCACAAGGACGCCAGCGTCATCAACTCGTTGGGAGAGGATATCGCCGTGAGAATCGGGATCCCTTTCGTCTCGCTGGACTTGAAGAAGCGGGATGGGTTCAAGAAGAGCATCGAGATGAGTCACGAGCACGACCTGCACAGGCAGGATTTCTGCGGGTGCATGTACAGCAGGCGGAGCCATCCTGGCGTTCAATGAGCCAAAAGGTTTAAAGATTCAAGGGACATGGCAAAACGGGCGGGGATAGCCCAGCCTGGTAAGGCGCTGGATTGCTAATCCAGTGCGCTTTGCGCTCGGGGGTTCGAATCCCCCTCCCCGCGTCTGGCTCAATGTCATCTCCGGGGGGATTGACTGTTCGAGTTCCTCGTATACAGCAGAAAGGGTAGGACGGATGGCGGCTTTCGCTCGCTGAGGGAAGGTGGCAGGCTCGAGGTTGTCCACCAGTGCGCTGTGATGGCTTTGTTCCGGTCGCACGCCCACAGGAGGGACGTGGTGTTTCACGCGATTCTCGGCGGGCCGCCGAGACCGCCCGTGCACCTGAGAATTGACGGGCAAGACCTGAGGGACACGAGAACGGATGAGAGGTCCTGGGAGGCGATCCTCAGAAAGGTCCTCGAGGGTGGGGCACATCCAGGGATCTCCGTGAGTAGGGAATCCCTCCAGGAATTCGTGAAGAGAAGGCACGAGGAGGGCTGCGAGATCTTCGTTCTCGAGGAGAGAGGTAGAAGCATCCTCGATTGCACTTTCTCAGAGCCCGCCCTGTTCGTCGTCGGTGACCAGGTGGGTCTTCCGAGGAAGGAGGAGAAGTTCATCCTGAGATTCGCGGAGAAGATCTCGCTCGGAAAACAGAGGTATCTCTCGGCGTCATGCATAGACATCGTCAACTTCTTCTTGGACAACCAGCCCCTTCTGAAGGGGGGCGGATCTCCGCCGCAAGGGTTTTAGGAGACCAGGTCATCCTCCGCTCCGGTGAACGGATGAAGCATGTGCACTACACGGACGTTAAGCGGGAGATTGTGGATGACCCGGCCGCCAATGGTGTGAAAGTCAGGTGGTTGATCACTCGAGAAGACGGAGCGGAGATCTTCGCCATGAGGCGTTTCGACATCAAGCCAGGCGGGCACACGCCACATCACAGCCACGACTTCGAGCACGAGGTTTTCATTCTTGAAGGAGCAGGGACGCTGAAGGTCGCGGGCAGGGAGGAGGATTTGAAGAAAGGAGATGTTGTTTTCCTTCCCGCCGATATCGAACACCAGTTCGTGAACGACTGCGATGAGTCTCTCAGCTTCCTCTGCATGATACCGTACAAGGACTAGTTCTTCTTGGGCGGTGAGATGTCGCCCTCCTCGAGTCCCGCGAGCTCCATCGCCATCCCGACGCACCGGTCGAACTCGGCGGTTCTCTGTATGATGAGCCTTGCGCCGTCCGGCGATCCGCCGCCGTGCATGCATCCGGGGACACCCGCACCCAGAGTGAGCCATTCGATGAGCCTCGCGACCCTTACTCTGGCGGTTGCTGGAGCCGCTGCCTTCAGGTACTTCTTGACCATCTCGCCGTAGTCCGGGTCGGTCATGTCCCTGTAGGACGGCATGCAGCCAGTCTCTGCGATGCCGCCGCCTATCTCCTGCGCCAGTCTCTTCGTCTCATACGGCAATGTGGCGATGTGAAGCTTGTTCACGTTCGCGAGCAGCTGGTTGGTCCTCCAGCTCCCTGACGGATGAGCCTCTCCCATGACCGCAGCCGCAACGCCCATTCCGAACGTGGTCTCGTTGTTGGCAACCATCTGAGTCAGCTTTTCCCTGAACACCTTCTCGGACAGGCCGTTCGCCCACGCGATCAGGATGGAAGCGCCGACCATCACGTCACCTTGCCCCGCAACGCAACCGCCCATCGTCGCCCGGTAAGGCGCGATGAAACCCATGACCGCTGGTAGCGAGGACTTGAACTCCCCCGCCATGAACACCCTCTCCTCGGGTACGAAGACGTCCTCGAATAGTATGTAGGACTGGGTGATGCCGCATCCGACAGGATTGTCGAAACCCTCCTCCAGCTCCCTCCTGTCTCCTGGATGGGTGGTCTCCACGCACCTGATGCCTTCAGCATCTCTCGGGATTGCGAAGGAGATCGCGTAATCCTTGTCCGCTTCCCCGTATGCCGTGCCAGGCATCACGAAGATCTCGTTCGCCGCAGCGACACCGCAGATCATTATCTTCGCCCCACGAACGACCATTCCGCCATCCCTTCTCTCCACCATCCTGAGGCTCATATCAGGGTCATCCTGTTCAGAGGGTCTGAGCGTCCTGTTCCCCTTCGGGTCCGTGAGTGCGACGGACATCGTTATGTCGTTTCTCTGGGCCTGAGCCAGCCATTCCTTCAGTCGCTCGTGATAGTCCGTTCCCGCCTTCGCATCGAGGTCGAATGTCGTGGGCCACATCGCGTTTATCCCGTTCCAGCCTCCGCATCTGCCTCCGGTGCAAGTCCCAGTCACGTTGAAGAGGAGTCGCTTGATCTTCGTGTTCGCGATCATGTCCTCCGCGCTCCTCATTATGGACAGATACCGTGAGACCTTCTCTCCAGTGAGAGGGGAGTCAGTCGTCAGGATATCCTCGTACTCCGCGTCTATCGCCAAGGCGTAGATCCGGGAGTGGCTCTCTACTGTTCTCTTTGTTGCGGGATGGGTGGTGACATCCTCGATGAGTTCCCCGAACTTGTGGACGTTCGGTCTCATTTCCTTGAGGCTCCTCCTGTACTCTTCTGGACTCTTGAGCATGCTTCACACTCTCGGCGGAATAAAGGCGGGTCGGCATTATAAACCTGCCCGCCAACATGTCCGATGCTGGGGGCGAAAAGTATATGAAAGGAGGCCCGTAATCGATGCCCGATGATAATCGCGCACATTTCGGACCTCCACTGCGGAAGAAGCTGGATGTTCAAGGAGGACTTCCTCGAGAAGGCTGTCAAGCTCGTGAAGAAGCTCGATCCCGATCTGACCGTCGTCACCGGAGACCTCACGGACTGGGGTCTGAAGAGCGAGTTCGAGCAAGCGCTTCATTATCTCGACATGCTGAACGAGCCGTACTACACCGTCCCAGGGAACCACGATGCGCGGCACGAGGGTTTCAAGGTCTTCGAGAGTCTGTGGAAGAGGCGCTCCAGATTATTCGTTCAGGAGCACGATAACCTCCTCCTGGCGGGGATGGACAGCTCCGAGCCCGACATCGATGAAGGGCACGTTGGGAGAGATCAGACGGAGTGGCTTGGAAAGCAGCTGGAGAACGCACAATCGGACTTCCTGCCCATAGTGTTCCTTCACCACCACCTCGTTCCGGTGCCAAACACTGGAAGGGAGCGGAATGTCCTCGTGGACTCGGGTGAAGTCCTCATCAAGCTCTTCGACTACGGAATCCCGCTGGTGCTCACTGGTCACAAGCACACACCGTGGGTGTGGAACCTGAACGGGCTCATCGTCTCGACCGCGGGAACCGTGTCGTGCGAGAGGACCGCGATTCCGAACTCCTTCAATGTCATCGAGATCGACGATGGCAAGGTGATGATAAGCAAGCAGATCCTCGCGGAGGACAAGCGGGAGAAGATATACTCGGGTAAGATATCTCGTCCGTCGATTCAAAGTGGATGAGTGCCTTTCAGTTGGTGAGATATGACCGCCAGAGCCTACGTGACGATCATCCGGCCGGGGAACTGCCTGATTGGGAGCGGAGCGGTCGCAGTGGCCGGATTGGTGGCCGTCGGTTATTCTGTCCTCGAACATGCTGCACTCGTTAACCTCGCACTGGCCTGCTGTGCGGTGTTCCTGTTCGTGGGGGCAGGAAACACTCTGAACGACTATTACGACTATGACGTGGACAAGGTCAACCATCCTGAGCGACCGATTCCTTCCGGTCTCATTGCGCGGGGCAACGCGCTGACTCTCGCAGTCATCCTCTTCGTTCCTACGTTCCTACTTGGGCTACTCATCAATCTCGAATCGCTTGCCGTCGTGTCAATCAGCGCAGTAGTGATGATCAGCTACGAGAGAAAGACGAAAAGGAAGGGCTTCCTCGGCAACCTGCAGATCAGCTGGCTCGTCGGGGGCCTCTTTCTCTTCGGAGGCATTGCGGTCTACGACAATGAGGCTGAAGCGCTCCTGAGGGTGACCGCTCTGGCGGCCTTGGCCTTCCTCTCGACTCTCGGAAGGGAAATCACGAAGGACATAGAGGATCTAAGGGGCGACCGGGACAGGACAACGCTTCCGATGTCGCTGGGTCCTGGCAGATCCGCGAACCTCGCCCGACTTTTCTATGCCATCGCCATTGTCTTGAGCCTCGTTCTCTTCTTCATGGGGACGTTCGGACTGTCCTATGTCGTGTTTGTGCTTCTGGCAGACATCGTGTTCATTGTGTCCATGGCTTTCATATCAGGCAATCCGTCACTTTCCTCTAACGTGTCTAAGGCGGCGATGGTTTTCGCACTCATGGCCTTCATGCTGGGCGGGCTAGGCGTTTGAGATTGCCAGCAACCGCGTGCGGGATGTGAGAATGTAACCCACATCCGGTCCGAAACCTTCGCAGAGACACGCTCAGACGCTCCGTGTACCAGATTCTTAGTGCACGACTGGCTCCAAGGAAAGCCCCGAAAGACGAAGGAGCCAACCACAATGCTTTTATACATCCAGCAACAGAATTATACATTAAGGTTGTGTGAGGATGACTAGACTGATTAATACGGACAGCGAGATACTGAACCTCGTTCTTAAGTCCCTCTACGTGAATGAAGTCTGGGAGAACGGCTTTCATTATGAGAATGTGCATGAACTCCCGCTTCCTGAACCGGAGAACGAATAGGGATAATCAGGGCACACTGCCTCTCTCGAGATGAGTGGCCGTGTTCTCCAACTCCTTTATCGTCGCCCGTAGCGTCGCTGCCTTTGCCTCCATTCGCGAGACCTTGAGCCTGAGCTTGGCCGCTTTCGATCTCAGGCTGGCGGCTCGTGCTCTGTTTCTTGCCAGGGCCTTTGCCTTCTTCGCCTTCTCGACCGCTGCCATTCAGTTCCTGAATGGGGCCGATGTATAAAATACTGGTCTTGAGTAGATTCTTATAATGACCGGGGATTAGTCACGCTGTGAAGGTCCACTTCGAAGCATTTGGATGTACACTCAACAAGGGCGAGTCGCACCAAATGGCCGAGAAGGTTTGTGAGGGGGGTCTCGAACTGGCCGAAACGCCAGACAAGTCAGACTGCATCGTCATATCGACGTGCACCGTCATCGAGACGACCGAGAGAAAGATGCTCAAGAGAATCTCGGAGCTGGCAGGCCTTAGAAAGCCGATAATCGTATCGGGCTGCATGGCGGAGATCCAGAGAGACAAGGTCCTTTCTGTAGCCCCTCAAGCCATATTCCTGCCGATTGGCAGAATCGAAAGAATCAATGAGTTTCTCGCTCGCTTGGGGATGAGAGGGTCCGATTCCCCATTGCCTCCTTCGCCCTCGCTCAGAAACGTGGACATCGCAATCCCAATTGCCCAAGGCTGCCTGGGCGGTTGCACCTACTGCATAACAAGACTTGCGAGGGGAGAACTGAGGAGCAGGCCCGTGGAAGACGTTCGGGAGGATGTTCGGCGGGCGGTCGATAGAGGATACAAGGAGATCCGGGTGTGTGCCCAGGACACGGCGGCCTTCGGAATCGATGGAGGCTCGTCCCTTCCCGAGCTTGTTGGTGTGCTTGCGCAACTGCCGGGGGATTTCAGGATCAGAGTTGGCATGATGAATCCCTCCACTCTCGTGCGGATCAAGAATGACCTCCATGGGGCCTTCGCTCACGAGAGGGTCTTCAGGTTCCTTCATCTTCCTGTGCAAAGCGGGAGCGACCGGGTATTGGCACTTATGAGAAGGGGATACACATCCGGGATATTCGAGGATCTCGTAGGGGAGTTCAGACGCGCGCATCCCGACATCACATTGTCCACGGACATAATCGTAGGATTCCCGGGCGAGGCAGAGAACGACTTCCAGATGTCATATGACCTGATAAGACGAATCGAACCTGATTCGCTCAACATCACTCGGTTCTCTGCGAGGGAAGGGACGTCAGCCAGTGAACTAGATGGTAAGGTCGAGGGCCGGAAGGTCAAGAAGCGGTCCAGGATCCTCACGAAGCTACGGTCAGAGATTGGCAAGAGAAAGAACGAGAGGATTGTCGGGTCGTCTCAACCCGTCCTGCTGACGGAGACGGTGAAAAAAGGAAGCACAGTCGGAAGAACGATGAACTACAAGCCAGTCGTGTTCAGGGAGGAGCTCCCGCTCGGGACCTTTGTGGAGGCAAGGATCACGGGAGCGGAGGACGCCTATCTCTGGGGAGAACTCCTCTAGGTCAGCGGGATGTTTGATATATTAGAAAGCTCTTGAATCGCAATGAAGCCCCGTGGTGTAGTGGTCAATCATGCTGGCCTTTGGAGCCGGCGACAGCAGTTCGAATCTGCTCGGGGCTATTCTCCTTTTATCTTCTCGATGAGTTTGAGGATGAGAAACGGAATGAGGATCCACAGGAAGAAGGCCGTGTAGACCATCTCTGGCGGGAGGGGTTCGTCGGTGGACACCGCGTATGCTGAGATCACCGTGCCCAGCGTGGCAAGCGATATCGTCGCGAAGACCGCGAAGGCAAGGGTTATGATTACAATCGTCTTGTGGAACTTCAGACCTTTCACCACGATTCTTTGCGCAGGATGTCGGATAGGTTCCTGCGACTCCTCATCTTCGGCTGTTCGACGGGGTGGCCCACGGGAATGATCGCGACTGGTCGTATGTGCTTGGGGAGCCTAAGCATCCTCTTCACCGGGCCTTCGTTGAACGCACCGACCCACACAGCCCCCAAGCCCATGTCGTGCGCTGCGAGAAGCACATTCTGGATAGCAGCACCAGTGTCATGGAACACATAGAGTTCTCTTCCTCTAGCTCCATAGTGAGCGATCCTCTCATAGTTGACGCACACCACGAGGCACACGGGTGCTTCCAGGATGAACATCTGATTACCTGCGGCAGCTGCAAGAGACTCTCTCGTTCTGTCGTCCCTGATCACGATGAACTCGCGGGCCTGCAGATTTCCTGCGGACGGCGCCATGTTTGCGAGTTCGACCAGTTCCTCGACAACCTCCTCCGCAACCGGGTCCGCCTTGAAAGCCCTGATGCTCCTCCTTTCCCTTATCGCTGTCTTGACCTCCATGGCGGGACGAATGCGTCCCATGAGAATTAATCTTTGTCCGTGTCGGCGGTCTGTTTTATACGAAGAGACCTTTCCCAACGATGTGAAGGTCGTCTGCTCGATGCGGTTCACTTACGACAGTGAGGAAGAGGCGGAAAGCGTTCTTGCCGCCGTTCAGACTGACAATGAGGATTTCGTCAGGACGCACTTGGAGGGATCCTCGGTCGTTTCGGAGGTGTTGGCGGGGAGCATCCCAAGCCTCTTGCATACCCTGGACGACTACTTGTCCTGCCTGACCGTGGCAGAAGAGATCATTGAGAAGAGGTCCCGGAGAGCCCCTCTCTGACCCTCGATGCGATTCCCCGCTGGAACGCCAGCATCTCCTCTCGGTTCATCAGCGCTCTTGCCACCGCGAGGAGCGCATCCTCCTGGTCCACGACAAGAACCTCATCGCCCGGGCGTAGTCCTTCATCGCATTCCACAACGAACTTCGCGAAGACATTCCTTCCTTCTCTCACGAACTCCGATGCATCCGCGTTCACGATGACGCGCATCTTTGGCGGGCCGAATGTCCGATGGAGGATCCTTGCTCCTCCAAGCTTGAGTGTGAAAAACCCGTCGTGAGCCCTCATCGAAAGGACGTGACCATCGTTCAGGAACACGTTCCTGATCTTGCCCGTCCTCTTGGACTTGACCGTCCGGACCTCTCCGTCCGTGAGAGCGTCCCCGGCCCCTATGCCGAACTGGTAATCCGCCACCCGCCGGATTCTCTCCGTGTCCCGGTCTATCGAGGACAGCGGACCCGAGGACGAGGGTATCAGGTCCATCGAATCCTCGTCCTCAACCACGTATGACGGCGGGGCGTCGTGGAAGAGCAGGAACCGCTGCATCCACTCCTCCATCAGGTCCCTTGACTCTTCCTGGATGACTGCGGGGACAACCGCTTGAGCGACGGGGTAGATCTCGTCGAGCTCGATTGGGACAGGTCCGAGAACCGAGCTTACGATGACGGCAACCCTCGTCCTTTCGGCGATCTTGCGTATCAGGCTCGAGAAGTGTCGGAAGAAGGGCCTTGGAGCTTCTGGTAATCTGACAACCGCATCGCAAGCAGGCAACGAGTAATTCGTCATGACGCGGTCCCGCAGACGCTCGGCGGCGGGTCTGAGGAGGGACGATCTCCCTGTGAGGAAGAACCCGCCCTCTTTCGAGGTGTTCTCACACCGCTCGAGGAAGCTGCCGTGGGAATAGAGCCTTCGAACCGCATCGGACAGATACGGATGGGCCCTTGACCTCTTCTCGACCAGCTCCAGCAGGCTCCCTTCAGAGATGGCCTGTTTGACGTTGAGAATCTCCGCCTGGCAGATGTGAAGATTGTGCTCGGCGATTCTGGGCGGGCTCTGCTTCAGCTCCTCTAGGTCGATGCTCGAACACACTGGACAACAACACATGTTGTAGACGAGGTCATCAACCCTTCGTGTTCCATCTGGGAAGAGCATCCTTCCTTTCGCCGCGAACTTGGCGTAGGAGGATGAATCGAAAAGATCGCAGCCCATTGCGGCCGCCAGGGAGAACATCATAGGGTGACCAGCTCCGAAGAGGTGTACTGGTATCGACGGGTCGAGCCTCATCTTGCTGTGTATCACGACATCGACGAGGTCGCTGTACCTGTAGCTCTCCATGAGAGGAACGACCCCGCCAATCGCGTGTATGGCGAAGCCCATTGAGCTGATCTCCCCTGCACACATCTCCCGCAGGTCCGGATACGTCGAACCCTGAATCGGGCCGATGAGAGGGGCGTCTGGATGCGATTCCCTCGCTTCCTTCGCCCTCTGCAGCGTCTTCTCGACCGCCGCCTGGGCGTCTGGCCTGGGCTCGTCAGGTTCGGAGAAGATATCGAGGATGGTCGAGAAGTCCGAACCGATGCTTTGCTGGAACTGTACTATCTCGAGGTTTTCCACATCCACTTCTCCGTACACATGCGACTGGAATGTGCCGGAATCTGTCATGATGGGGCCATCGAAGTCCAGGAGAGAATGGAGACCCTCTTCCTTCGCCCTTGACCGGAGGTCCGGGCTGCCGCGAATGATGTATGCGTTCGTGATGATCAGTGACACACCAAACTTGTCCTTCATCTCCCGCGGAGGGATGGTCATCCGGTTCGGATTTACGACGGGTGCCAGAGCCGGGGTCTCTATCTCACCATGAGCTGTCTCCAACAGACAGATCCTTCCGAGCCCGTCCCGCTTCTTGATCTCCAGCATCTAAGTCGGAAATGCTGCTGTTCGCTTTAGACTTTCCTCAGAGCTCGTACGTTTTGCCCAACTCCGGAGGGACGACGCCTCTTGCGGCTTTCTTGAACATCTCCGGATGTTCCGTGTGCACGGGGAAGACCTTCTTCGCATCGATCGTCTTCAGGATGTCGAATATCTCCTCCTTGCTGCAGTGGCCGCTGGCATGATACTGATGGAAGTTGAACTTGAAGCGGTCAAGCCAGTTGTGCTTCACTTCGTCCTCAACGTCATCCTCCTCGAAGGGCTCGCTCATGGAGTGTATGAAATGGCCACCCGGGCTCGGGTCGATGTCCACGAACTCCGTGAAGTAGTGGAAGTCAAGCTGAAGGATGAGCTCCTTTTGGTTCTTGTGAACGAACTCGGCATCAACAGTGTGATCCATAAGTTCCTTCTCCCAACCGGGCCTCTTGAGCAGGTGACGAGCGTAGATCAGGATGTTCTCGTCCTTGAAGACGTCCGGGACCTCGATGCCCGGGTCCTCAGAGAGGCTCATCAGGAGCTTGGCAGTTCTTGTCGAGATGACGAACTTCCTTCCGGTTTCCCGCGCGACCCTGTGGAACGTCTTCATCCTGTCCACGTCTCGAGGGTAGAATGTGGTCGCAACAAGCTTTCCTTGGGCTTTTTCCACAACGCTCGTGGCGTTGCTGAGGACCTCGCTCTCCGTGTAGTTCTTCCTCGTCTCCGTGGGTTCCACCCTAGTGCCTTCGCAGATCAGGAAATCCGCTTCTTGAGCCTCTTCGAGGAAGTCGTCGGTCATCTTCGCGTGTGTACCGTGCCTTCTGAGGTCTCCAGTGTAGGCGAGCGTCCCCGCGTCGGTGTGGATGACATACCCATATGCCGCCGGGACCGAATGGTCCACGTGAATGGGCCGAACCTCAATCCCGTCGATGTCTATCGCATCCCCCGTCCGGAAGGTCCTGAAGTCACGTTCCCCGAACAGTGAACCTCGGGACGTTTCCTCCCACGAGTCCAGAATCACCTTGGTCCCTTCCCCGAGGTACACGGGGATCTGAGGGTCGATGAGATGGACGTGCGAGGAATGGTCGAAGTGGATGTGGCTCAGGAATACCGCCTGGAATCTAGGGGCCTCGTACTCGAGGTCCGTCTGTTCGAGCATTTCCTCGGAATAGAGGCCGGGGATCTCGGGGAGAAGGCCGAGAGCGAAGTGGTCCTTGAGCCCCACCCTTGATATCCTAGGGGACAAGTATTGCACGAAGTAGTTCTCACCGAAATCGAAGGACTTCCCCATATCGAGGAAGATCCTCGTCCCTCCCTGCTCCAGCAGTATCTTGTTCCCTCCGATCTCTGACACCCCTCCATAGAACGTCAACTTCGTCTTCATGATGGTCCGCAGGAAGGCTTCGAAGGATAAAAGGAGTCCGTTTTGTTCGCAGAGATTAAGTAATGCTGGAGCGATGTTCAGGCGGGGAATCGAACGCTCAAGAACACCTTTCTTCACGTTCCAGGCATCGGATACCAAACGGAGAAGCGGATATGGGAGTCTGGAATCAGAACCTGGAACCAGTGCCTCACTCGGACATCCCATCTCCCCTTGGGCCCGCGGCAAACAGAAGTCGTCGTGGACGAGATCTCAAGGTCCCTGGACCAGCTCGACCGCAAGAACCAGACGTTCTTCCGCAATAAGCTCCCCGGGAGGGAGCTGTGGCGGGCCTTTCCGGAATTCCGCGACTCTATCGCTTACTTGGACATAGAGACGACAGGCCTGTCTCCCCATCATGATGATATCACAGTCATCGGTCTCTACGATGGGAACGATGTCCACACTTTCGTGCGCGGCATCAATCTGCGTGACTTCCGGAAAAGGATTCAGAAGTACAAGCTGCTGGTCACCTACAACGGTGCGAGCTTCGACCTCCGGTTCATTGAAGAGGAGTTCTCAGGAATAGGCTTGGACCAGATTCACATCGACCTCCGTTTCCCTCTATACCGAGTAGGTCTGAAGGGGGGGCTGAAGGCCATCGAACGGACCGTTGGCATCAAGCGAGCCGAGGAGACGCAAGGGCTGGACGGATTCGATGCCGTGCGACTGTGGAAGGAGTACGAGGCGGGAAAGCAGGAGTCCCTGGACCTGCTCGTCGCCTACAACAGGGAGGACATAGTCAATCTGGAGGCACTCATGAGGATCGCCTACTCCACTCTGAGGAGGTCCTGCTTCCTGTGAAGGACTTCGAGAACTGCAACTTGTGTGAGTGGAGATGCGGTGTCGACAGACTTGCCGGGGAGCGGGGAGTCTGCGGTCTTGGCGAACCGATCGTCGCCCACTCGACGCTTCACCCTGCACCGCCAGCATCCTACGATGCATTCATGGCGGGCTGCAATTTCAGATGCCTGTTCTGCCAGAACTGGTCGATGGCTCATTATCCCCAGAATCCAGAGTCCGAGACCGAGGGCGCGTACGAGCCCCGGGAGTGGGCGGAATCGAGTCTTGCGGAGCTGGCCGGCCCCGCCGCTGAACTCATGGGCGCGGACAGGCTGTTCTTCACGGGAGGTGAACCGACTCCATCACTGCCGTGGATTGAGGAAGTGGTGCGAGAAGCGAGAACAGTTAACCCTGACACGAGAGTAAACTACGACACGAACGGCTTTCTCACCAGAGAATCGCTGAAGAGGGTTCTGGACTTCACCACATCCATTACGTACGACATCAAGGCCTTTCGCGGGGAGACGTTCTCATGGCTCACCGGAGCCTTCGTCGAGCCGGTCCTGAGGAACGCCGAGACGATCGGAAGGCATCACAAGGACAAACTCTGGGAATTCCGGATCATGATCATAGAGGGCGTTCACGACGATGACCTGAGCGATTTGTGTCGGTTCATCAGCGACATCGATCCCACCTTGCCCGTCAACTTCCTGGCTTTCAGGCCCAACTTCGCCATGGAGGACCTTCATGGCCCTTCCTTCGAGTTCATGCACTCCTGCGTCAGGACTGCGGAATCGTGCGGGCTCGTGAATGTGGATTGGAGCGGCATGCCTGCCATCCGGGGCGCCGGTTCGGAGTTCAAAGGAAGCGACCTCGCTAGGCACTACGCCCGACTTCACGGGTGCCGCGTGGAGAAAAGAATCTGCAAGGGTTGCGGTGATGTGGACGATTGCGCAATCAAAAAGCATGTGCCAGGTAGGAGAACTTGAGAGAATATCCTAGATACGTTGCGGAGAACTGGATTCCTTTCGACCCTGTTGAGCTGGTGAAGGGGACAGAGGCAATAGTCTGCAGGGGAGACGAGCGCAAGTACACTGACTTCTACGTGGTGGGCGTGTACGGAGGAATATCAACTGGCTATACGGTAGGATGTTCTTTGAGGTGCGTCTTCTGCTGGGTCGACTGGTCCCGGGACTACCCCGAGAGATTGGGTGACTTCTACACACCCCAAGAAGCCTTCGAAAACCTAGCGGCGGCGGCGAGCAAAGCGGGGATTGAGAAGGCTAGGCTTTCCGGGGCAGAGCCCACTCTGGGAAGGGAGCATCTTCTGGGCCTTCTTGAGCTCGTAGAAGATTCCGATTTCGACACATTCATCCTGGAAACGAACGGTGTTGCATTTGGCATCGACAAGAGCTATGTCGAGAACGTCTGTTCCCACGAGAAGGTCTATGTTCGTCTTTCCCTGAAAGCTGGGACTCCAGAGGATTTCGAGGCGAAAACAGGAGCAAGGAAGGATGCCTTTGAGATTCCATTCCAGGCTGTCAAGAACCTCCTAGACTCCGGTGCGAGATTCCACGTCGCATCAATGTCGGCCGATCCACGCTTCATGTCGTCGGATGAACGTGTGGCACTTGCTGAGCGACTCGCGGAGATTGATCCGGTCCTTTTCGCCAACCTGGAAGAGGAGGTTGTGGATCCATACGATACCACACTCAAAAGGCTGGAGTTCGCTGGTTGGACAACAGAATTCCCACTGACCAGGAGGTATGTTGCGTTCAAAGACACGCTTCGAGAAAAATCATAGGGAAGCCTTGCCTTTGTACACGTCGGCCGGGTACTTCTCCTCGTTCCTCTTGACCTTGTCTATGATAATCCTTGAAAGGTCGATGTCCAGGGCAATGCAGAAACTGAGCACGTAGATCGCGATATCAGCGAGTTCCTCTTCGATACCTCCTCTGAGCTCCGACATCTCTTTGTCTACTTCCTGTTCGTCCCTCCACTGAAAGATTTCGAGAAGCTCCGCAGATTCCAAGGACAGGGAAATCGCCAGGTCCTTCGGATTGTGATACTTCTGCCACTCTCTTCTGGCAATGAATTCGCCGACTCTGTTCTTGAGCGATTCTACCGTCGTTGTACCGTCCTGCATGAAGCCGAATCGGAACGAGTCTATTAACTCTTTTTGAGGGCTATGGCCCGGAAGCTCGGGACGATCCTAGTCCAATCTGGAATCTCGATCCAATCTGCTTCGGACGGCAACTCCTCTGGTCTTGGCAGAGATAGATTGTGCACGGCGAAGTAGGCGCTTAGCCCAGCGACGGCGGCATCGAGCTTGTCATGGGATTCCTCGCATTCCTCTCCGAATGAGGAGAAATCGATGATCGGAGAAAGGGAATCGACAATGTAGGCCCTTGCCTCTTGACCCTCAGTCTTCTTGTACTTCCTCATTGCTCGATCGAAGTCCTCTTGTGGCAGTTTCAGAGCCCGCCTGAATGCGAAAAGCGAAGCTTTGGGATACACCTCCCTGACTCTCACGGTTGGGAACCCTTCGCTTCTTAGTCTTTTGAGCAAGTACATGGTCCTTGCCACGATCTGTCCCAGCGCCATGGTCTGCATCGGGCGAACCTCATCCAGTGCATTGGATACGAATATCTCCGTCAGTCTCTCCGCGTATGGGTTTCTGCCGGAATCGACTATCATCTTGGTCTCACCCGATGGGCAGGTCTCCAGGCCAGGACAGTCAGCATCTCCACACCTAAGGCACGGGGGCAGGTCAAACGGAGAATCGATGCCGACCCCTTTCGCCACATCTCTCCTCTCGACCAGGAAGTTGACAATGAAATCATCACCTCTCGGTGGGACTTCGTGAATGGCCGTGATCGTGAGATGACCGTGCCCACTCTGCAAGAGCGCAATCTTAGTCGTCCTACCTTCTCTCCCTCCAATATCTATGCCGACATACAAGATCGCACCTCCACTAACGGTCTCACTCAGTCAGAGCGCATCCGCGATGTCTTAGCCACTGCCTCTGAGACTGGAAGCACAATGTGATATCAGCTATATCGTCCTTTTGTTCGGAAGTCAGCTCTGCAGAAACAGCACCGTGATACTGCCCAATACTGGGAGGAATACTGGAGCTTTGTTAGCAGATTATCAATCCGTTTCCGTTGAAGGTTCCCACGAGCCGTGTCCTCAGACTTGCCCCAAAACTCAGTTCGTGGATTGTGGTCATTCAAATGCCGAGCTTGTCCAGCGTCTCTGGCGTAGGAACTCCGTTGCTGTCCCAGCCTCTCATCTCATAGTACCTGTCCAGAACGAGATTCATGTCCTCGTCCGAAACGAAGGCCGTGCAACCCTTTGCTACACCTGTTGGCAGGGCATCTCTCAGGAACCTGTGAGGGAGAATGTCCTGGGCTCTTGTGAGGCCTTCTCGAACACTGAACATCCTGATCAGAGTCCACACTCTCTCCGAGACCTCGTTCAGCCCATGCTCGGACATCGGCGAACCTGTTATGGCCTCGCAGGCTCTCCTTCTCATATCGGATGTCATCTTCTCCGTCGCAAAGGCGCATATTATGTAGTTGTCACGTTCCACAGTGAAGTTCTGTCCGTCGATGACTTTCTCGACGACATCAAGGGCGCTCTCATCCGGTATTCCCCTCTCCGAGTAGAAATCACGAAGATGCGACCCGCCTATATCGGCCGTCATGTAGGCGAGACCGTGACCCAGCTTCCCGCGAGGGTCCCAGGCCGGGATTTCCAGACCCTTCACATGCACGGCAATCCGCTCTGCCTCCTTGCCCAGCTCCTCTGACGCCTTCCGGACTCCGTTCGCCAGCAGGTCGCCTATTCCCTCCTTGTACGCGATCTTGCGTATCAGCTCCCTCAATTGCTCAGGTTTGCCGAACTCGATATCCTCTTCTATGATGCCTTTCTGACTGCACTCCATCGCGAACCCGAGCACTCCGCCGGTCGAGATCGTGTCAAGGCCTAGCCGATTGCAGAGCGTATTCACCTCCACGATTGCCTGCAGGTCTTTGTTCCCGGTGTTGGAACCGAGCATGGCAAGCGTTTCGTACTCTGGTCTATCACACTTGTCATCGAGTGTTGCTGGACAGGCTATGGGACACGGACAGCAAGGCTCCGGCTTGACATCATACTCTTTGTGTATGGCCTCTCCTGATATGTCCGAGGCATGCTCGAACTGAGCCTCCTGGTAGTTTCTTGTGGGAAGCCTGTCCCTTTCGCTCGCGCCCTCCAATATCCCGGATGTCCCATGCTTGTAGAATGACTGCCCCTCCTCTCTATCCTTCCGAACATTGGCATTGAACTCTCTGACAACCTCCCTCAACTTCTTCGGGTCATGCACAGGGACTTCGAGGCCACCCTTCGCGACGACCGCCTTGAGATTCTTGGAGCCGAAGACTGCCCCCAGGCCACCTCTCCCTGAGGCCCGCCTGGTGTCGCTAATGAGGCAGGAGAAGAGAACCAGATTCTCACCCGCTGGGCCTATCGTAACGCAATGGGCATTCTCTCCTTCCACTGACTTGAGTTCCCGCTCCGCTCTGTCCGTTTCGAGGCCCCAGAGGTCACGAGCGTCTTTGATGTGCGCTTCTCCGTTTTCCAGCACGATGTAGGCGGGGTGTTCCGAAGCCCCCTCTACCAAGACGAGGTCGAAACCCGATTTCCTGAGCGCATGGCCGAAGTTGCCACCTGCGTACGTATCCAGGAAGATGCCGGTCATCGGTGATTTCGCGGCGGTGCAGAACCTCCCGGAGCTGGGTACGACGGTTCCCTGGAAAGGACCAGCTGTGATAGCGATCTTGTTGTCGGAGGAGAGCGGGGAAATCCCTTGCTCCAGTTCCGTGCAGATGTAGTGGGCCGCCAGACCCTTTGCACCAAGGAACTTCTCGATGGCCTCGTCAGTGAGGTCCTCGTAGGCGACATCCCTCCTAGACAGATCGATCCTCGCGAGCTTCCCCCAGTAACCGTACAGATTTCCCATGGCAAGCTAGAAAGAGAACACGATATTTCCACGTTTCTCCGGCGGCAGTGCGATATCAATCCTGATAATGGCAGAGGAATAGTTTTTTAGGCGTTGAGTAGTGGATAGTTTCTGATGGAAGAAATCCCCTCCGTTGAGTTCGAACGGCCAGTTAAGATGAAGGTGTGTTTTGTTGGCGACTTCGCTGTTGGCAAGACGAGCCTCGCGGAGCGGTTCGTTCACAATCGCTTCAGGTCTGCCTACGTTCCAACCATAGGCACGCAGATAATGAAGAAGCAGTTCACGTTGGCGAACCCTCGTGGCAGGGGAATGGTCCAGATAGACATGGTGATTTGGGACATAATGGGACAGAAGGGGTTCAGGGAACTCCTCAATGAAGCTTACTTCCACGGTACCCGAGCTGTGTTGGCGATCTGCGACGTCACGAGGGAGGAAACCCTCGAGAATCTGAACTACTGGATCGATTCTGTGTACAAGGTCACCGGAAAAGTTCCCGTTCGAATCCTCGGCAACAAGTGGGATCTCAAGCATCAGCTGAAAATGGACGAGGCTGAGATTGCCGCCTTGGCGAAGAAGTACGATACGGGACACAGCCTGACCAGCGCCAGGACAGGAAGGAATGTTGAGAGGGCCTTCTACGCCCTCGCCGAAAAATACATCGTCGAGAAGCTCGCCCCTAGCAAGGCCGCTCAGGCTGAGGAAACCGCCGTCGCACCCGCAGAACAGTCTCGCGGAACGTCCTCGGTGGAAGAAGCGGCGTAGCTTCCCTTGTGCTCTCGCGTTTTTCCGTACGATTAGAGAACAGGTCCGCGCTTCTCCGTGCGTCTTCGCCAGTGATGTGCACTCGGAGAACCCGTGCCAGATTGTTGGGGCGAGTTCCCAAATCTTAAATAGGTCTACCCGTCTTTCAACGACAAATGATTGAAGCAATTCTTGCCATCCTGTTCATATTCTTCTTGCCTGGCTTTCTCCTGGTCAACACCATATTCCCGCGAAAGGGCGAGCTGGACAGGGAGTATGACCTTCTGTACAGAATCACTCTCGGTATAGTGATGAGTGTTGTTATCGCTGTTGCTGTGGGGTTCGTGCTCAACTCGTTGACACAGGACTTCGGGATAACCCAGGAATCGGGCAAAGGCTTTGTCACGGATTCGAATCTATGGGCTATCCTTGTGACGCTCTCGATTCTCCTCTTCCTCCTTGGCTGGCTTCGGGGGGCCTACCCCTTCATGGGGAGGCTGCACCCGAGTCTGCTCAGACAGCCGAAGCGAGAACCACAGTCCGTGCTCGTCGATGTGAAAGAGGAAAGGGAAGTCGTCGAGAAGCTCAGAAACCTCGCAAGAACTCGCGAGGAGTTGAGATTGAGGATAAAGGACTACGAGAGGAGGATAAGGCAGAGCACGGGAAAGATCAGGGAGAGCTATCTGAAGAAGAAGGATCGGGCAATGGAAGAGCTGAAACAAGTGGACGTCAAGCTCAGGAAGATAGAGGAGCAGAGGGCCCGGGAGCTATACTGAGGCAATCGATGGAACACAAGCTCGTCGTTGCGGTGAGAGACGACCTCAAGCTCTCTGGGGGGAAGATGGCTGTGCAGGTCGCCCATGCAGCGGTCAAGTGCTCGATTGAGTGTCGGAAGAAGAACAAGAGGTGGTTCTCTCAATGGATGAAAGAGGGTCAAAAGAAAGTCGTCGTCAGGGCAAGGGACCTCAGTGAGCTTCGCGACCTGGAGAGAAAGGCGGCACGGTTGAAGATCACGGTCGCTTTAATCGAGGATGCAGGTCTGACGGAGGTGACTCCTGGAACCGCGACATGTCTAGGAATGGGCCCCGCCCCTGATTCCGTAATCGACCGGGTCACCGGACACCTAAGTCTGTGGTAGGATGAAGGAACACATCAGAATTCTGGGAATCGACGATTCGCCGTTCAGTTTTGAGGACGAGAGCGCTGAGATAGTGGGTGCACTTGTTCGAACGCCCAACTACATCGAGGCGGTGATGAAATCCGAGATCGACGTAGACGGGTGGAACTCCACGCGGAACGTGGCGGAAATGGTGCGAGCTTCCAGATACCGCGAGAACATCTCGATGATATTCCTCGACGGGATCGCTTTGGGCGGGTTCAACGTGGTGGACATCAGCAAGCTGAGCGAGGATGTCGGGATCCCGGTCGCCAGCATCAGCAGGAAACGCCCGGATATGGAATCAATCAGGATCGCACTCGAGAAGAAGTTCGATGACTGGAAGGAACGGTTCGAGCTCATCACGAAGAACGAGATTAAGAAGGTGGAGACAGAGCACAATCCCATCTACGTGCAGCACGTCGGCATCGGCTTCGCGGAATTGAAGAGCGTGATAAGGAAGTCGACCGTGAGAGGCGCTCTTCCCGAGCCCATCCGGGTGGCACACCTGATCGTAACCGCGTTCAAGCGCGGAGAGTCGTACGGACGTGCCTAGTGCTGGATCTTGTAGCGTAGGAGGGCGGCCAGGCCTCCGAGCGAGAGGAGCTTTTTTCCCGCCTCATGACGGCTGCTGACGATGACGACCTTGCCCTTGGCACTCTCCGCCCGCTTCATCAGGGCCTCTCTCCGCTCGTCCCTTACCGAGTCCTCCGTGACGAGCAACGTTTCGATCGCGCCCATGTCAATGGCCTTGGAGACCTCCTCCTCTCCATAGGCGTACGCCCCCTCCTTCGAGATCTCCGAAAGCACCTCCTCAACGAGTCTCGTCTCCATGGCCATATTGCTGTCGAGGAGCGCCTGCTCTCCCATGCCGCGCTTGAGGGCTTCCTGGATTCCCGCCATGCCGGCTGAACCCGTGACGATTGTGTAGCACTTCTCGAAGGTCTCTGCCGACTTCCTCTTGCCGTAGTCGAAGAAATCCTTCCTCGTGAAGCCTGGACCGACAACAATGAGGATGCCTGTTTGCTCCAGAGACTTGATCATGTTGAGGATCTCGGAGAAGTAGTCCTCCTTCGTGGCGGGACTCTTGAACTGCTTTCCGGATCCGGGGCCCCTAATCGTGGCTATCTCCCTGATCGCGTACTGATGCATCTGCGCCAGGAGCGCCGACTCGTCGTCCATCGAAACGAACGTAATCAGAGGTTGCAGTGTGGATGCGACGGCGTCCTCTATCCTCCTCAGCTGCGAGTCCTTCCAGTTCTTCACTATGCCGATGTTGTCCCTCAGAGTAACGTTGAATGTGTGGTAGGAACCAATCTCCTCCGAGCCCGTCTCGATGGTCCCCCGTATCCTGAGCCTGTCCGAGAAGTCATGGAACTCCAGCTTCTCCACACGGATTCCGAGCCGGACCCTTCTCTTGTCCATTCTCTCCGGTCTCAGCTTGTCTGTCAACTTGTCATCCCTTCGGAACGTCGTGGCCACCACTAGATCTCCCTCCTCGATCAGATTGTAGAGATGCCACAGATCGTCCATCGTCTGAATGAGCAATTTGATGTTGCCCTTCTTATCGTCCCTGAAAAGGACCTTCATCCAGCTTTCCTCAGACTTTGAATGAGAAAACTCTATTTCTTTTTATCGGGAATGAAGAAGGCGAGACGGGCAGGCAGTTAACGCCGAATCCAGCGCGATCCGGGTTATTCCTGACGCGAGCCACCTTCGAATTCAGATTTAGAGCACACCCTTTGTCCCAGCGTGCATATTGCTGAGTGGTCTTACCGCTACCCGTCTCAGTATCTTCCATTCGGTTGTGACAAGATAAAGGTTTCTAGCCCAGTATGCACCCGAGAGGAAAACACCACCCCTCGGTCACTGTATGATTCCATATCCTATCAAGCGCCATCTCCCGTCTATCCTCCGGGAAATAGCAATGCGCTGGCCGGATTCCGCGCTTATCGGAATCTTGAGCGCGATATCACTGAGCTGTTCTCGGGCGCTTGTCACGATGCCCACGGTCGTGGCGGTTCCCACGTTTAGCATCAGAGGTTCGTTGGTCTTGACGTTGTCAACCTCCAACTCTTCCGCCGCGCCGACCACCCGCTCAAGGAGGTTTATCTCCAGAGTCAGGGAATTCAGCACGTCTGGAAGTGCCTCTTCCGCCCCCGCGACCCTTCCTGTCAACGAGTCGGACTTCACCAGCGATGGGTCGAGTTCCGTACCCACCGCTATCAATCCACCCGGTCCGACCTCATCCCTCTGCGCGCCGCCAGAGACGAGAGAGGTCACCTTGCTCCTGATCGCATCCCAAACCATCTCATCAGAGACCTCTCGCTTGAAGCCCGGAGTGATGAAGATGTCGTCGCCGACCTTTATTCTCCCCTGCATCAGGGAACCACCTATGACTCCGCCTCGGAGCTTCTTCGGGGGTGTCCCAGGGACGTTTATGTCGAATGATCTGGCCACATACATCTTCGGAGATGCGTCGAGATCCCTGTCCGCAGTGGGTATTCTCTTCTCTATCTCCATTATGAGGACGTCGATGTTTACGTGATGGTGGGCAGAGAGTGGTATGATTGGCGAATTCTCAGCTATCGTTCCGTCAATGAAGGCTCGGATCTCGTCGTAGCTCTCTCGATTCCTCTCCTGGTCGACGATGTCCATCTTGTTTTGGACGATCACTATGTTCTCGACACCGGTGATGGTCAACCCCATCAGATGCTCCTTCGTCTGCGGCTGAGGGCATTCCTCGTTGGCAGCGATGAGAAGCAGTGCGCCGTCCATTATCGCGGCTCCTGAGAGCATGGTCGCCATCAGCGTCTCGTGTCCGGGAGAGTCAACAAAGCTCACGGCCCTAAGGAACTCTCCCTTTGTCCCGCACTTGGGGCACTCTGGCTCCACGGAGTAGCACTCGGGCTCCGGGCAGTCCGGGCATTTGAAGAATGAAGCGTCAGCATATCCGAGCCTGATGGAGATCCCCCTCTTGATCTCCTCAGAGTGCCTGTCCGTCCACTCCCCTGTGAGCATCTTCGTGAGGGTTGTCTTTCCATGGTCAACGTGACCGATCATCCCTATGTTCGCCTCGGGCTGGACGGGGACATTCATTCCGTGGCCTCTCTTGCCTTCAGACTGTCCTTAATCGATCGGGGACCCCTCTTCGTCACCCGCAGGTTGAGCTGTGATATCTCCTGGGAGATCGCGTTCCCGCGGAACGTCTTCCGTCTTCTCACGCCCTTGTCCTTCGGCTTGAATCCGACGCCCTTCGTGGTAAGAACCCTCTTCCTCCTTCCGCCCGGGATGTCCCTCCTCATAGGCGTTCCGGTCTTGTCCGATCCACCTGTGATCTTGAGCTTGTATCCCGGAAGGTCAACGAAAATGCCGTCAATCTCCTCTCCAATCTTTTTTCCGATGAGGGAGTTCGCCTGATGTCCCCCAATCGTTGTGGAGTAGCTTATCCCCTTCTTCGGGTCCGCGATTACAGCCTTGAACTCAACCAATCCAACACCTTGCCCTCGCACTAATGCCATCTTCGTTTAAATAGATTTCAGTCTGCACCAGTAAGCCCGAGTATGCTGTCTGCCTCGTTGAGGACTCCCAGTGCGAGCCTTGCCTCGGTCGCCCTCAGATCGTCTGGTGACGTCTTCGCACAAACGGCGAAGTCCAGCAATGCCGTGATGGCCCCCGGAGTGTCGAAATCGTTGTCCATCGAGGCCATGAACGTCTTCCTGTGGCGGGCGATCTCCTCTTCCACGGAGCCTCTTGGCTCTCCATCCTTTTCCACTCCCTTGAGGTCCCTCTCGAATCCAAGAATCAGGTCCAGATCTTGTTGAGCTTTCTCGATGTCATCCTCATCATAGTCGATGGTCTCTCTGTAGTGAGAGCGGAGGAGATAGAAGCGAACCACGGAGCCGCCGAACCGCTCAAACACGTCCCTCAGCCGTACGAAGTTGCCCAAGGACTTGGACATCTTCTCCTTCCCAAGGGTCACGAAACCGTTGTGAACATGATAGCCGGTCGAGTCCTTTCCCTTGTGGGCGACAGAGATCAGGATGTTGCTCTCGTGGTGTGGGAACTTGAGGTCCTCGCCGCCACCGTGGATGTCGATGCTGTCTCCGAGCGCTCCCCTCATTATCCCATAGCACTGTATGTGCCAGCCAGGTCTGCCTTCACCCAGAGAGGAGTCCCAGGAAGCCATGTCTTCCTTGCTCTTCTTCCAGATCAAGAAGTCGAACGGGTTCTCTCGGTCCTCCATCATCGGTTCATCCGCGAGGAGATCCTCAGGACGTTCGTGAGTGAGCTGACCGTATCCGCCCGGAAGAGTCGTCCGGAAGTAGTGGTTTCCGTCCACTTCATAGACGTACCCTTCCTCGTTGAGCTTCTCGATGATGCCGATCATGGCGGGGACGTTCTCGGAGACTCTCGGATTGGCGTATGAGGGCCTCACGTTCAGTGTCCGAAGGTCCTCAAGGAATCGTTTCTCGTAGCGGGCCGCGAGGGCTTCCGGCTTCTCCCCGAGACTGGCCGCCCTCTGATCTATGACATCATCCAGGTCTGTGATGTTGATCACCATCCTGACCCGATAGCCCTTGAACTCGAGGTATCTTCTCATCACATCGAAAGAGACGTAGGACCTGGCGTGTCCAATGTGGGCGTCGGTATAGACCGTAGGCCCGCAGACGTACATCCTCACGATCTCTGGATCCACGGGATGGAACTCCTTGAGAGCGCCGATCTTGCTGTCGAATATCTCGAGTGCCATTATGCTCCTTCCATCTGTGTGAGAAGCCAACCCGTCTGAAGTATGGGAGGCTATTTTAGGTTTTCCAATAGGTCCGCCTGAGGCATCTGGATGACGGTCGCCCCACTCGATTAGCTATAAATACCCGAGGATTATATGATGATTGTAGTTCGTTCTCACACTGGCTAATTGAGGAGGAATGAGATGAGATTCGGGCAAAGTGCGGTCTGCGCACTATTGGTGTGGGTGTTGCTGATTTCCGGGATTCTGACCGCTCCGTATGAGGAGAACGCCCCGGAATCTGCGCTGTTCGAGGAAGTTGAGACGACACGCTCTTCCGAGACTGCTGAGCAGCTTGATGAAGACCTCTTGCTCAACGTCGATTCTGCACTGGACTTCGCAAGGAACTCTAAGGCCATGCAGAACGTCGTCATAGTGACATCTGACGTGGCGGAACTAGCAAGGACGTTAGAGAAGTTCGAGTACAACGGGCTCGTCGGGACTTCTGACTGGAACGGCCTGGCTTTCCCCGTTCTTGAAATTCCAGGGCTTGCCATCGATGAGGTGGCTTCCCTGCCCTCAACATTGTCCGTTCTCAAGTACCTCCCTCCCGAGCCCCATCGAGCCGAAAGCATCGACACGTTCTCTTCTGACGGCGGCGCGGCTCCTAGCAACCTGAATTCCTCCGTCAATCATGGCGTTCAGGCCGCTTGGGATAGGGGGTGGAATGGAACCGGTGTCAAGATTGCCGTCATCGATGATGGCGTTGACTTCGCACATCCCGAGCTTTTCGCAAAAGCCATGCGGTTCGATGTCTCAGTTGTGGATCCCGAGATACTCGCGGACAGACCCCACCTGCAGTACTATGATGGATGGCCCATGGCGTATGACCCCGCTTCTCTCGCCTCTTACATCTTGAATGGAGGCTCTCCATATGCCACGGATGCCACGGAATCGTGGTTTGCGAACACCACTTCCACGGATAGAAACGTGACGCACACGGTCAGGATCGATGGTAGGAACGACTTCTGGACCGATGGCAGCGAGCTCGTTGCGACCGATTCGAACTCCGACATTACATTGGTCCCTCCGATTCCCGCCGACGAGGGGAATGATTTCAATCTGTTCTCGCTGTACGTTGCCCAGGACAAGTTCAACTGGTACTTCGGTTTCAATACGCTCACAAACCAGACGAACGTGTCCTTCGGGCTCTACATAAACACGACACTGGGCGGAGCGGACGACGACCCCGCAGACAAGTACATCAACGCCGTAGCTGAGCACGCTCCGGAGTTCGCGGTCTATATGACCCACAACGGACTCCAGCCAAAGGGGCGCTGGGACAAGAACGACACCATCGAGAACGCGACCGTATACAAATGGGACGGTTCCATATGGGACGGCGGCATAAACATCACTGAGGAGTCGATCAGGGGAAACATCTCATACAGCGGATGGGACTTCGAGCTCCAGGAGGCGTTCGTTGAGTTCAGCATCCCCAAGAAGTACATCGGAGACCCCGCCGAGATATCCGTGCAGCTCTTCTCGTGCGGTGTGAACGCTTCGCATGCCATGGACACCGTCTATAGTGATGTGAACGTGGACTTCACGAAGCCGGAGTGGGACACCAGCATCACGACACTGTCGGCGTTCACAGTCGTCGGCAGGGGATTCTGGCGACATACGTACACGAGACCCGACGATACAGTCGAGGGTAGGCCCAACACCGACTTCTCGTGGCCTCTCGAGTACATTGTGACGAATACGAGCAAGAGCGGCGACTACCTCTTTGGCGATCATCCCGATGAGAACTACCCACTCTCCAGGGTCCTGGTCGTCGATGAAGCCCAGCCTCACGTCTACGACACCGTGTACGTGGACCTTGACCACAACAAGGATTTCCAGAACGACAAGCCGATCAAGAAGCTGGGCAAGTACGATGCGAACATGGTTTGGCATCCCATGGACTGGATCGGTCAGGGCACTATCTACGATGAGACGTGTCTTGCGGACTTCTTCGATCCAATCATGGGCGTGTCATCCGTCGATTGGTCGCCCGACGGCACCAGGATCGCATCGGGTTCCCTCGACCATACAGTCATCGTGTGGGACGCCGCCGACGGGTCAACGCTCTCCTATCTGAACGCTCACATGGGAAGGGTCAGGGACGTGCAGTGGTCACCGACTGATGCGAACCGTCTCGCGGCCGCGTATGACGATCGTTCAGGCAATGGTGACAACAACGTGGTCATCTGGAACACCGCAACCGAGAAGATCGAGAAGATCCTTGCCGGACATGCATCAGGTGTGAAATCCATCGCCTGGGCTCCATCAGGCAATGAGCTGGTTTCTGGCTCGCTGGACGGAACGGTCAAGGTGTGGGACATCGCGAGTGAAACGTCCATAGACTTGACGGCGTACACGGACGAAGTGACGTCCGTTGACTGGTCCTTCCTGGACCGGATCGCGTCAGCATCTCTCGACGACACAATCCTGATACACGACTCGGGCGGGACTCTCATAAGGAGCTTCAGCTACTCTTCGCCCACTGCGATTGCATTCAATCCCAACGGGACGCGCCTTGCGATCGCCGATGGGAATGGGGCGCTCATCGTGAGGAACGTCGTGGGGCCCGCGGAGGGCAGCCCGGAGTACGCCCACGGCCTGGCCAAGATGATTATGGATGTCTCCTGGTCATCTGATGGAACGCTGCTTCTGACGACTTCGAATGCCACTTTCGTGAACGATATGACGCTCGTTCTCTGGGATGTGACGTACCTTAACAACTACACGTACAAGGTCCGCGTCACGGGAGCACACGACGAGCTCGTGAGCGGGGAACTGACGAAGAGGTGGGTCGGGGGCGCGGATTTCGCCCCGAACGCCACGTGGATTGTGACCGGCGGTCAGGATAGGAAGGTGAAGCTCTGGGAATATCTGACCGCTCCGTTCGATGACCTGGTCTCAAGGGCGGATCTCTCGGAGCACACGATAGGTTCGCTCGACTACACGAGATGGAACACCGGGGACGGGATTGCCGACGTCTCTGGCGGCATTGTCTACTTCATAGCTCAGAACTACTGGGACGCTGGGAACCAGACTCTGATACGAGTTCCGATTCCGTACTCCGATGTCTACGTCAAGCGCAACGGTCTGATCGAGCAACAGGTAATCCCTGAGAACGGGACGTTGATTGCCTTCATGGGCGCACTCGACCTCGACTTCAGTCACGGGACGCTCATAGCCTCGAGCATCGTGGGCAGGGGGATCAGCACGTTCTTCGACGATTCGCGAATGGACGAGCCGTCGGAGCCTCAGGTCATGGGCTTTGCCCCCGAGGCCGAGATCCTGCCCATCGCGAACATCTACTATGGAAGCTACATCGAGGGATGGCTCTTCGCCATCGAAGGTTACGATGGAGAACCGAACACGGGGGATGAGGCGAACATCGTCTCGAACAGTTTTGGATTCCCTGGCACGTACGAGGCGGGTCTCGACTTCTGGTCGCGGTTCCTTGACTGGTTGGTGAATAATAGGGGAGATAACAAGGTCGTGTTCACAGTCTCGGCCGGCAACGCGGGTCATGGATACGGCACGGTCACGACTCCCGCCACGTCCACGGGGGTTGTCTCTGTGGGGTCTTCGACGGACTTCCAGTACAGGCGGATATCAGGGCTGGAGAACGGGATGAACCCCAATTTCGGTGAGATTGCCACCGAGTCCGGCAGAGGTCCGAGCGCGCTGGGCAGGCCGGAGCCCGACGTCGTGACGAACGGCAGAATGGCCTTTGGGGCCACACCGTTGAACCAGGTCCAGTACAGGCCCTACGACGGGACAAGAGCCACGGATCTCTGGGCCGGCACAAGTCTCGCCTCGCCCTGCACCGCCTCAATCCTAGCACTGATATATCAAGCCTACAAGCACAGGCACGGTGTGTTTCCAGATGCCACGACCGCGCAGTCCATTCTCATGAGTAGCGCGGACGACCTGAGCTACGACGTTCTGTCCCAGGGCGCTGGCCGGACCAATGCTGACAGGGCGACGAAGATCGCTCACGACGAGGACGGCTTCGTGGTTTCCCCCAATTTCTGGGTCCCGGGTGACTACAAGGGGACGAAGTATGAGGCGTTCCCTCGTCTCATTCGGGCGGACGAGACAGACACCCAGGACTTCCTCGTGACGAATCACAATTCCACCGGTGGGGAGGAAGTTCTGATATCGGACGCGGTCTTCAAGAGGATCGACACGGTGAACTACAGCTTCACGACAGGGTCAGAGAACGAGGCCGTGTGGACGGTCATCAGGATGATGAACGTCTTCCAGATGGAGGATCCGGGCGTCTATGATTCGTTTGGGATGAAGATTGCCGACATCAGCGTCACGAACTGGCTGGAGACGGACCTCCTTAAGGTCACTGTATACACGAACCAAAGCCTTCTTGATACCAATTTGGACGGCACGACGGACAAGAGCTACTTCCTTGACATCTACGACTGGACCTGGCGGGGAGGTGGGATGGCCAATCCCGCAGTCGCCAGCTACAACGACCTGAATCGAATGCTGATAGCCTATCCCGATGCCAACATCTATGAGGGGAGGATACACAACCCCGCGCAGAGAACCCACGACGGACTCGTCATTGGCGTGAGACCCGGAATCCAGGCGGGAAAGCCAGGGGCCCCGGATGTCCATTTCAAAGTGGCTCTGGACTTCTACAAGAAGCAGGATTGGAACTGGCTCTCGACGTCCACCGACACGCTAACTCTTAACTCGCTGGGTTCTCCAGGCGATTCCGATACGTTCACCGCCACGATGACGGTCGGCTCCGACGCCACTGTCGGCTCCTACGAGGGGGCCATCTATCTTAGAGGAGATGTCGGGCAGAAGAAGGAGACGTTCATCAACGAGAACATGGCACAACTCTACGCCCGCCCGAGCAAGACGCCGATCAAGACGGCCACTGTCTGGCGGGACGGAATGCCCCAAACGGAAGGGGTGGACTACACCCTGTATCCCGAGACCGGAATAGTCTACTTCACGAATCTGCTCTCTGCGGGAACGAACGTAACGATAGACTACGAGTACTACAATGTCACGACGATCCCCGTTCTTGTCAATGTCCCGTCAGACGTGACTCAGTTCCAGTTCGGCGGCTTCCCAGTTGGGCAAGACGACCTGTACGGGAACATGGTCCATGGAGGATTCGGGAACGGCAAGAAGTCCGGTGATTGGCGATACTACTTCGTGGACGTCCCGGACGAGGGACAATTCAAGAACCCCGGTTCGGTGAAGTTCCTGTTGGATATCGTGTGGGACTATGATATGACGGACATAAACGCATTCGCCTTCGGGCGCGGCGGTCTCTCTCAGTACGGCGGCGCGGCGTTCGAGGTGCCGAGATACGGTCCGTACTTGTTCTACAAGAACTACGGCGGTAGCGAGGAGACGACCGCGGTTTTCACAACGACGGGCGGGAACCAGGAGATAGTCGCGCCAACCATCATTGGCGGGCTGGATGTGATAGCCATCCAACACCGCGCGCTGAACGGAACGGTGCACGAGGAGACCGTCTCTGGAAATGTAAACACGATGGAAGTCATACCCTCGATTCTGAGCATCAGCACGAACAACTTGAGCGGGAATAGGGATGTCTACATCCATTCCGCTACTGATTGGCAGGGGATCAGTGGAGTTTCGGCGGGCCCGGCGCTGCCTGTCGAGCTGAAGAACGTGACAGTCTTCCAGGACAAGACCGATGGAGCTAGCTTCAACGAAATCCTGTCCAAGGCGAAGTACACAAAGATCGTCTTGGTGAAACCCAGCGCACTGATATTCGATGTCCACATCACGAGCGATCGAGAGACCACGGCCAAGGTATGTCCTGACCTCGACCTCGGGATATTCCTCGACGGAAAAGGCACTGGGAACATCCCCGATGGTGAGGCTCAACCTGAGGAGTTCATTACACTGGATGCGGATTCAGACGCGGACGAGCACATCAGGCTGATCCGACCAACGGCAGAAGACGATCCTGACACGGCAGGCATCAATGAGGCCGAGACGGGAGCACCCTATCTCATCAAGGTCCTCGGTTACTCCGTCTTTGCCGGGTCGGAGGGTACATTCAACATGGACATATCCCTCGTGCAGGGCGAAGGGTTCGAGATCGAGGGAACGACGACAGACCTCGTTCCAGCAGGCACGATCACGAAGGTTTCCTTGAAGTGGAATCTGGCCGGGAGCACCGAGGACTCTCAGATGCTTGGTGCGCTCTATGTCGGACCCGCCATTGCACCCCTGACGGTACTGGTGCCGGTGGAACTGAACCTGGACAGGGTCGCACCGGTGATGACAGGCTTCACGATTCAGTCATCGACCAACATGGTCAACTACACTGGTCAGATTAAAGTAACGGAAGGGGACATCGGTTTCAGCATCTCGGTTTCCGATCCGAAGACAGCCGTCTACAAGGGAGGTGAGCTCGATCTGGAAAGCGCAGAGGTGTGGTTTGACGGGGTGAACATCACGTCCCTGGCCAATGTGCTGATTCCATTTGACGCGGGCCCAAAGGACGAGGACGGTTACTGGGGCGGGACGCTGAGCTACATCCCGCTCGCGGCCATTCCCGAAGGGGTCCACAACATCACGTTCGCGATACGCGACATCGCGGGAAACCTGGCGCAGCAGACATTCCATTTCACCGTGGACTCGAGTGCTCCAATGATCTCCGTTGACCAACCCGCTATGTTCCACACACAGGAGGACAGGACGCTGATTAGCGGCGTGGTGGACAGGGGCTCCACGATCACAATCAGGGACGAAGAAGTCCCCGTGGACAGCGACGGGCGCTTCGAGAGGACCGTGACCTTGACGCCCGGAGAGAACTTCATTGTCGTGGAAGCGGTCGACTGGTTCGCCACCGATGAGCACATCCCGGCAAACTACGCGGCGGTGTACCTCACGGTCATCTCCGATTCTCTGCAGCCCTCGATGGATCTGGAGGTGCAGTCGACTACGAATGCAGAAACTCTGGGCGTTCGTGGACAAGTCGAAGATCTCATCTCGCCTCTCGTGTCGAATGACCTGACAACCCTCAGCCTG
>JAGLRN010000037.1 GCA_023136265.1 Thermoplasmata archaeon | reverse complement strand
GGAATCCGGTCTTGATAACGCCCAGGGTATTCACAGCATCGAGGTACTTCGGGAAGAGATCTTCCTTCGCGAACTTGATCGAGAACTTGGCCAGGTCGAGGACCTCCTCCGCCATCTTCTTGAGGTCTTCCTTCTCGCCCTCGAGCAGAGGCTTGCTGAAACCGCCAGGAACTGCCGCTGTGGGGTGAATAGGCTTTCCCGCCAGAACCTCCAGCATCTTGCCTGCAAGGTGTCGTACCCTGACTACCTTCCTGCCGAGGTCCGGATTGGCCTTGGCGATGCCTATGACATTCCGCACCGAGTAATCCGCATCCGGTCCCATAACGAAGTCCGGAGCCGCGAGGAAATAGAAATGGAGTATGTGCTCCTCGCAGAATGCGGTGCTGTTGCACAGGTCCCTCAGCTTCTTACCGGCGCTGGGGATCTCGACGCCGAATATGCCATCCGTTGTCTTTGCCGACGCGAGGTGGTGTGACCACGGGCACACACCGCATATTCGAGTAGTGATTCTCGGCATCTCCTCGGCGGGTCGTCCGACGCAGAACTTCTCAAAGCCGCGCGTCTCCACGACCTGCACCAGGCTGTCGGCGACGTTTCCTGCGTCGTCCAGCTGAACAGTTATCTTCGCGTGTCCCTCGATCCTCGTTACAGGTTGAATTGTTATTGTCTTTCCCATCTCCTCACCTCCTCTTTGGCAGTGGTCTCAAGCGACCTTGCGCCCCCGCAAAGCGGTTGAAGGTCGCAGCGCGGTCCTCGATCTCTCTCGGATTCAGCCCAATGCTGGAGAGCGCGCCCATCATGTCAACCATAGGATTGGCCTTCTCCTTCATGGGGCCGAAGCATCCCCTGCACGTAGTGTATGCCTGTATGCATCGGGGGGCGTCCGAAGATCCGACACAGCCGGCCCTCGTGGCCGGTCCCTGACACAGGTAGCCCTGCTCCATGAAGCATCGAACGGTGTCCAGCGGCTGACGTGGTGTGAACTCGACAGCCTCCAACGGCCTCTTCAGCGTGGTCACCGCCTTCTTCTCCCTAATCAGCGGGCATGTGTCACAGACGCTCTTCTCTGGCAACGCGTAGGGCTTGCCCTCCAGTAGCGCTGTCAGCGCCTCTGCCACCATCTCGGGTGTTGTCGGACAGCCTGGTAGCATGAGGTCGATCTTCACGAGCTCGCTCAGCGCATACACTCTATCTGTCAACGGAGGAATGCCCTGATTGGGAGTGTCTGCCGGCTCCGTGGTCTTGGTCTCTCTGAAGATCGTATCATAGGTCTCTTCCAGTGGATACATGTTCGAGAGTGCAGGAATACCGCCGAACGCTGCACACGTGCCCAGCGCAATCAATGTCTTGCACTTGTTCCGCATCTCCTGCAAGATCTCCTTGTGCTCCTCGGTCCTCACACTTCCAGATATGAGTCCGACATCGGCCTCCGGTATCTCGAGCTTGTCCTTCTCTCCCTCTTGTCCGTAGTACTTGTGGTCCATAAGGACAGGGATGTGGACGAACTCCACCTGCTCCAGTATGTCCAGCAGAGGCTCGCCTATGTCTAGAATCGTCACCTCACATCCGCCACAAATCGCAAACCATTCTTCGGCAATTTTCAGCATATTTCTACCCCGCTCCCCAAACTATGGGGTTTTCGGGAATATGCCTCTTCGTATAAATAGCTAATGCGATACAGGTGGATATCGAATCTAGAACGCCCTCTTTCCGTAAGCGAATGGCGATATGCGGTGCAATCCCAACGAATCACGTTGCCCGCGGCCGAGCATCGACTGTCCGGGGCTAGACCTCAGGAATAGACTGAGGACCACCCGCAGGTTCGAAAAGTGTAATCTAGCAGGAGTCGAATCATCCTCCCATGGAAACGGCACCTGAGTGGTACGGGAAGAGGGTCCTAGTGCTCGGCTGCGGGAACATCCTCTTCGGGGACGACGGATTTGGCCCAGCGGTCATCGATCACCTCAAGGCTGATTTTGAGATACCAGAGGATGTGTATGCTGAAGACATGGGGACGGGCGTGAGGGACCTCCTCTTCACTGTACTTCTTGGGGAGAAGAAGCCCATGCGAATCATAGTAGTTGATTCCATGGATGTCGGGAGAGAGCCAGGGGAGGTCTTTCGGACGGAGGCAGACTATCTTCCTGTGGAGAAGACCGATGACTTCTCGATGCACCAGGTGCCCACGTCGAATCTCCTGAAGGAGCTCAAGGAGCATGCAGGAGTCGATGTCGTGTTGGTGTCCTGTCAGGTGGAGAGCATTCCAAAGGAGATTTCCGCCGGCCTTTCGGAGCCCGTCAAGAGGGCCGTCCCGAGGGCAGCTGAGGAGGTCATGAGAGCCATCCGTGGCGAGAACCATAGCACTAAATACCACAGTTGAATTGAAGGTCGCGTATGCCCGAGAGTTCCCTTTATTTCGACGGCCGGAAATTCATGTGGGACGGTCAGGAGTACGGAACAGAAGATGAGGCCAAGAAGGTCTCCCAAGGCTACGAGGACGAC
>JAGLRN010000036.1 GCA_023136265.1 Thermoplasmata archaeon | reverse complement strand
AATTAATATATCGGTGCTGTAATAACGACAGTCGGACGAGAAATTCAGGACTGGCTCTAACGAGAAATCGACGGAAAATGTGAGGATCACAGGACGGAGGATTCAGAAGATGGCATCGGATAGCGAACCGAAAGCTGTCGACCCAGCATTCACGAAGAGCGTTGTCGACAAGGGTGCGGATACCGTAACGCTTTGTTTTCAGTGTGGAACCTGCACCGGAGGTTGCCCTTCTGGGAGGGTGACCGCGTTCAGAACTAGGAAGATGATGAGAAGGGTCCAGCTCGGATTCAAGGACGAGGTCCTACCGGCTGAGGAGCTGTGGCTCTGTACGACATGTACGACGTGCGATGAGAGATGCCCGCGGGGAGTCAAGATCACGGACATTATCATGACGCTTCGAAACATGGCCGTCAGAGAGGGATACATGGCAGAGGCTCATAAGAACACGGCCAGGAGTCTGATGAAGTCCGGGCATGCCATTCCTCTCGGGGACGCCTTCAGAAAGATGAGAGAGACTCTCGGCCTTCATAGCGAGCCTCCGACCGTCCTTTCGGACAAAGAGGCCCTGGATGAGGTGAAGAAGATCATCAAGGCGACGCACTTCGACGAACTGGTGGGATGAGAATGGCGAAGTACAGTCTCTTTCTCGGATGTATCGCGCCTCTTAGGTACCCGGGCATTGAAACCGCCACCATGGAAGTGGCGAAAGCTCTGGACATTGACATGGACATCCTCGACAAGACCTCATGTTGCCCGGCACCGGGAGTGTTCCGAAGCTTCGATCAAGACACTTGGCTTGCCATTGGCGCAAGGAACCTTTCGCTTGCGGAAGAGAAGGGAGCCGAGATTGTGACGATATGCAACGGCTGCTTCGGCTCATTGTGGGAAGTGGCCGACAAGATCGAGCATGATGAGAAAAAGAAGGAGTACGCGAACTCGATCCTCAAGGAAATCGGAAGGGAGTACAAGGGCGGAGTGAAGGTGAGACAGTTCGCAGAGCTCCTCTACACGGATGTCGGTCTCGATGCGATATCCGCCAAGGTGACGAAGAAGCTGGATCACATCAAGGCCGCGGTCCACTACGGCTGTCACTACTTCAAACCCGATATTGTCAAAGAAATCGACAACAGGGAGAGACCGAAGACCCTGGACGAGCTTGTCGAGGTAACGGGAGCGACCAGCGTGGACTACAGGTACAAGAACGCGTGTTGCGGCGCTGGCGGGGGTGTCAGAGCCCGAGCGAAGGAAGTCGCGCAGGCGATGACGGACCAGAAGCTCGAGGCTATGAAGGAGTCGGGTGCTAACTGCATAGTCGATATATGTCCCTTCTGCCACCTCCAGTTCGATCAGGGTCAGAGCGGGCTCCGGACATCGTTTCCCGTAATCCACTTGTCGCAGCTCTACGTCATGGCATTTGGTCTGGACGAGAGCAAGAACGGTTTTGATGCCCACGCCGTTCCGGTGAAGTTCTAACATCTCACGGAGGCGTGTAGGCCCATGTCGAATTCGACGTTGTGGCCTTTTCCAGAAATCGAAGAAAGAAAGCAAACTGGATGAGACCCTACACACCGGTCCACGGCACTCCTTTGTAAGGACTCATCACGATCTGCGCCCTCACTTCACGGATTCCATCCATATCCAGATAGGAGTCCAGGAAGTCCTGGAGTTCCGGCATGTCTACGAAAAGCATCACGCAGAGAATCTCGTGGTCGCCCGTGACCCTGTACACGGCGACAGCGCGGCTGTGCTCGCACACCCTCTTGACAATGTCATCCCTGTGAGTCCCAGAGACGCTTATGTGAACGTATGCCTTCACTGGATTCTCAATAAGCTGATAGTCGATATAGGCGGAATACCCCTTTATTATCCCCTTCTTTTCCATGCTCATTATCCGCCTTCTGACGGTTGCCTCGCTTATGTTGAGATCTCTCGCAATCCCGATGTTGCTTGTCCTGGCGTTCTCCCTGAGCTTCTCGAGGATCTTCACATCGACATCGTCGAGAGGAAGAAGTCTCATGTCCAGGCCTTTCCACCTCTCACCCAGATGGACACCCTCGCCTTTCCATCTTTCCACCATCTTCATACCCAAGAGACGAATGGACCCACGACTATTAAAGAATAACGCTTTTCGCAGAAATCACATCAGATATCGTAACGCGTCCACCTCTTTCTGTCACGCGCACAGTCCATCCCATTTGACGGAACTGGTCCGGTAAAGAAGACGATGTTGAAGGCGTCCTTCGAGAAATGACGATATTAGTTTCCAATCTCACGAATCTGAAAAGGGTTATATACGCACGATGCATCGCTCCACACCGGTTGAAATCCGATTGGATAGGTGACAAAAATGGACGACTCGAATGAGGAGGGAGGTAAGAAACCGACTGTGGATGAGCTTTTGGCGAAGGCGAAGAAGCCAGGGGAGGAAGCCCTGATACTTCACCCCTTCTACCAAGGGAAGATCGAGGTGACTCTCAAGGTTCCGGTCCGAGACTTCAACGACTTCGCGATCTGGTACACACCCGGTGTCGCCGAGCCCTGCCGGCTGATTGAGAGGGAGCCGGAGCAGGTATACACTCAAACGAACAAGTGGAACACAATTGCGGTAATCTCCGACGGGACGAGAGTCCTCGGGTTGGGGGACATTGGGCCCGAGGCGGGTCTTCCCGTGATGGAGGGAAAGTCTCTGCTCTTCAAGTACCTCGGTGGTGTGGACGCGTTTCCGCTATGCCTAGCCACAAAGGACCCCGATGAGATCATCCAGTGCACCAAGTGGCTGGAACCTTCACTGGGAGGCATCAATCTCGAAGACATCTCTCACCCCAAGTGCTTCTACATTCTCGACACGCTCAGGAAGGAGATGAACATTCCCGTATGGCACGACGACCAGCAGGGAACTGCCACGATATCGGTTGCGGGTACCATTAACTCGATGAAGATCGTGGGCAAGAAGCTTGACGAAGTCCTCGTCTCGATGGTCGGTGCAGGTGCCGCGAACATCGCGACCTCCAGGGTTCTCATTACGGCCGGCGTTCCGATCAAGAACATCATCATGTCAGACAGCAAAGGCATACTCGAACCAGGAAGGAAGGACATCGAGGAGAAGAAGGACTGGTTCGTGGACAAGTGGAAGATGTGCCTGGAGTCAAACGGTGAGGGCAGGACGGGGAGTGTCGCGGACGCGATGAAAGACACGGACCTCTGCATTGCTGCCTCAAAGCCCGGCCCAGGAACGATAAAGCCTGAGTGGGTGTCCGCCATGGCCACGGACGCTGTAATCTTTCCAGAGGCCAATCCGGTTCCCGAGATATGGCCGTGGGAGGCGAAGGAGGCGGGAGCTGTCATCATCGCGACGGGAAGATCGGACTTCCCGAATCAGGTCAACAACTCGCTCGGCTTCCCTGGGATATTCAGGGGAACGCTCGATGTCAGCGCGAAGACCATCACGGATGAGATGTGCATAGCGGCCGCCCACGAGATCGCCAAGACCGCCGAGGACCACGGGATTCACAACGAATACATAGTCCCGACGATGGACCAGTGGGAGGTCTTCCCGAGAGAGGCGACGGCCGTGGCAATGAAGGCGATTGAGCAGGGCGTCGCCCGGAAGAAACTATCGCGCCAGGAGATCTTCGAGAGAGCGGAGTTTATCATAGGAAGGGCGCGGAAGCAGACCGAGGCGATGATGGCGAACAAGGACTTCATCCCGCCCGCGCCGATCTAGCTCAACGGAACATCGCCACGTGCGGTTCGCGTATCACCGGACTTACCTGCTGCTCCAGTTTCTTGTAGCTTTCCTCTATCTCTCTTGCCTGTTCGTACAAGGGCTCAAGGTCGATTTCGACCTCTGGAATCAACAGATCAGCTGCCTTGACGAGTTCTGCGGCAGCGTGGGCATCTGGGAATTCTGGCCTCGCTTCGGCAAGAAGGCTCGCGACGTTGATGCCCCTCCATCTTCCCTCGTTCAGCAGAACACCGGACACGCCCGATATCATGGCGACCTCGATCTGTTCGATACCGTTCTCCTCGAGCTCTTGGCGGGCTTCGTCGGTACTGCCGACCCCCCAGATAGCCGGTGTCTCCCTTGGGATATCCTCCTCCACGTTCTCGGCGGGAAGACCCTCGAGGCTTATCACCCTCTCACATCCCTGCTCGGCGACCCAGGATAGAATGGACCGAGCGATCGGCCTGTGCAGTTTCGAGGGCAACGGAAACTCCGTTATGAAGACAGCCAGCTTGATGTCCTCCCTCGCATAGATGCGCGCAGGGAACTTCGGCTTCGTCGCGTATATCATGGACACGGGAGGGAAGTGTTCCGATTCCAGTGCACATATCTGATCGAGGTCAAGAGTGGAGATCATGTAGCTGCAGGCGATCGTGCTCACGAGTCCCACGGTGGGGAATCCCTCGATGATGGTCCCTCCCCGAAGATCGAAATCCTTGAACTTCCTTACTTCAATCTCGATGGTCATCTGACATCCCGTGACCTCAATCATTCCGTCACTATATATCGTTGGCGGAGTGCGAAAGCGGACGTCGAACAGCACGGAATGAGCATAGCGGGAGAATCCTCGTTTCGCCCCGAAGAACGTCGTCTGACCCAGACTCGAAACCTTTAAATCGATTCGCTTGATACCGCAGATGAACCCATGAAGAAGGTCGAAACCCTCGAAAGAATCAAAGATGCTGAAGAGCAAGCGAAGAAGATGAAGAGCGATGCTCTGAAGGAGAAGGAGAAGATCATCCGTAACGCAAAGAGGGAGAGCCTCTTCGTTTTTGAGAGCATGGAGAAGAAGGCTGCAGAGCTCCACAAGGAGAAGCTCTCGGAAGTCGATTTGGAAGTCCAACGGGAAAGGGAGAAGCTTCTCGAAGCTGGAAGACAAGAGGCTGAGTCGCTCAAGGCTCAGGCTGCAGACAAGGTTGATGAGGCTGTTGCATTTCTAGTCAAGAAGTTCGAGGACGGGGTATTACATGCTGAAACCGAAAGAAATGAGTAGGGTTCTCGTCCTCGGGCCCCGGGAATCCCTCGATGAGGTCGTAGAAGCCCTCTATCGAGAGGAGACGCTTCACATACTGGACTTCATCGAGCAGGATGAGACGTTTGCCATTGGGAAGCCCCTCGATAGGGCATCCTCTGTCTCCGAGGACTTGGTCAAGCTCAGATCCATTTCCAGCATCTTGGATGTCGGCGAGAAAAGAGACAAAGAGGCTGTGGAAGTCGACGCCGAGATGAGGAACAAGATCCGTGCTCTGGAGATCAACCTCTCTGAGACCGATGACTCGCGCAAGAGAACGGAAGAACTGCTGGGCACGCTGGGTGCGCGCATCGAGCATATGACGCCATTCGCCTCACTTCCGTTAACGCTTGACATGTACAGGGACTACGAGTCGATCTCCGTGCACATGGGGCGTGTCACAAAGGACCTTTCCGACATCGGCTCCCATCTGAAGGACTACGAGCTCTTCGAGAAGGACCGCTTCGTGGCCCTGTTCGTTCCCATTGAAGGAGCAGAAGAGGCCACGGTGTATCTCGGAAGCAAGGGCTTCGCTCAGGTGGAGCTCCCGGACATGGATGGTGACCCCAAGGCGCTCCTCGTCAAGATGACCGCACAGAGGGAGAAGTGGGAGAAGAAGCTGTCATCTACGGAGAAGAGACTCGACAAGCTGAGGGAGAAGTACTCAACGTTCATTCTTTCCGCGGAAGAGACTCTGGCTGTCGAGGCGGAGAAGGCGGAGGCGCCGCTCAGGTTCGCAACGACAGAACACACGTTCGTGATCGACGGATGGGTGCCGAAGGACGACGCAAGGAAACTGAAGAAGGCCCTCGAGGGGACAGAGGGGATCTTCGTGGACAGCATTGACGAGGAGGACGAGGAAGCCCCAGTCCTGCTGGACAACCCGAAGGTCCATGTGAGCAAGTTCGAGTTCCTGATTCGTATCTTCTCAACGCCGAGCTACAACGAAGTGGACCCGACCCTGGTTCTCTCATTGATATTCCCC
>JAGLRN010000035.1 GCA_023136265.1 Thermoplasmata archaeon | reverse complement strand
TTTTCTTCGGGCTTATGATTGGCGACCTCGGATACGGCCTTGTCATGATGGTGATCGGCATATGGTTGAAGGGGAAACTGAAAGACATACCGGAGCTTTCCAATTTGATGTGGATACTGTTCGTGTCGGGCTTCTTCTCAGCGCTCTTCGGCTTGTTCCTGTACGGTGACGTTTTCGGCATTGCGTTCCACTACCATGGTCCCGACACAGATCCTTGGCTCGGGTTCAATCTGATGGGCATCCACATCCCGTACTATGCGCCAATCCATAAGGTGGGTGACTGGGGGGCGGAGAACCTCATCGTTCTGTCCATCCTTGCGGCTGGTATTCACCTCGGGATCGGGTTCTTTTTCGGATTCTTGAATGAGAGAAAGCACAACAAGAAGCATGCGCTGGCGAAGCTCGGATGGCTTCTCGTCCTGATGGGCCTTCTCATTGTTCTGTTGAGGATAGCGGCGGGGGCAGAGAACCTTGCTGTCCCGAGGGCCATCTGGTACAACGAACTTGCCAATCTCACATACCCAATTCGAGACGCCCTGCTGGAGTCGTTCATATTCTCTGGAACCCTCCAGATCTCATACGCAGGGGTAGCTTTCGTCATTGCTGGCATACCCTTTCTTGTGATCGGTGAAGGTGGACTTGCCATCGTCGAAATAGTCAGTCTCGTGGCAAACATGTTCTCGTATGCTCGTATCGCGGGCGTCGCCGTGGCAAAAGGTGCAACGGCGGTCGCGTTCAACACTGTCTGCATGCCCATGATTTTCTATGCGGACGGGAACATCGCATTGATGATTGGAGGCGCTGTCGCCCTCTTCTTTGCTCATGCGACCGTGTTCATGTTGGGCGCGGTCTCAGCGGGCATTCAGGCACTTAGGCTCCATTATGTGGAATGGTTCATGAAGTTCTACAAGGGAAACGGAATCGACTTCAGACCTTTCGGATTAAGAAGAGTACAGGAGGTGTAAAAGAATGGCAGACCCAGGTTGGTTGGCTATGGCGGCCGCCATCACGATGGTAGGAGCAGCTTTCGCGACTGCATGGGCAGAGAAGGTCGTGGGCGCTGCGGCAGTCGGAGCAATGGCTGAGAATGAAGCCCTTTTCGGCAAAGGCATCGTCTTCATGGTGTTGCCTGAGACCATCGTGCTGTTCGGCTTCGTTATAGCCTTCCTATTGCTAGGAAAAATGTGATCTCGACACAACACAAGGACTAAGGGATTTACAATGGGACTAGAGTCCGTAGTCAAGGGCATCCTAGAAGCCGGTAGAAGGGAGTCCGAGGTGGTAGTCAGCGATGGCAAGAAAGAAGCGAGTGGAATAATCGCCGAGGCTAAGAAGAAAGGGACCGAGGAGATGAACAGCAGAGTCCAAGAGGCTGAGGTCCTAGGGAAGAAAAGAAGAGTGCAGGACCTAGCAAGAGCGGACCTCGAAGTGAAGAGGATATCGCTCGAAGCTCAGAAGGAGATCCTGGATCTGATCTACTCCAAGGCATTGGAACGCCTGCGAGTTCTCCCCTCGAACGATGCCGTCCTCAGACGACTCCTCAGTTCCGAAATAGCCGACGTGAGGACTGGAAGGGTCTACTCCAATGAGAGGGACAGGATGACCGTTCAGTCGATCGTCGGCGAAAGCTATGCGGGGACGAGACCGGTTCTGGGAGGCATCGTCATCGAGAGCACAGACGGGAAGACCACCGTGGACCTTACGTACGAGACCATGATGCAGAAGACATGGGAGGATTCCGTGAGGGAGGTTGCTGAGGTCCTATGGCGATAATGGGGAAGCTGAAGCAGAAGCTCAAGGGAAAGATACCCATCGAGCTCGGTAACTACCCCTACGTCTGTGCTAGAGTCAAAGGGAAGAAGAGCAAACTGATCTCGAAGGATAGCTACGCAAGGATCCTGAAGATGGAGACTCCGAGCATCTCGCGGCTACTCGGCGAGGGCCAGTACAGAGAGCAGATGCTCGCCCTAGGGGCGAAGTACTCGGGCGTGGACCTCATCGAGATGGCGACACGCAACAACCTTGCCGACGTCTTCACGCAGATAATCGAGTTCTCGGAGGGCGACCTCAGAAGATTGGTCTCCAGGTTCCTCGACCGCTGGGACGTTTGGAACATCAAGACCATCATACGAGGGAAGTCCTACGGCGCCGCGGACGATGAGATAATCGAGGATCTCATTCCGGCGGGTTCGTTCTCAGCGGAGTTCCTTCGGAAGCTTGCCGAGAAGGAGACCATCGAGGAGGTCATGGAGGA